>NZ_RZRR01000829.1:0-2509 GCF_003998555.1 Mesorhizobium sp. M7A.F.Ca.CA.002.09.1.1
AGGCAATGCCGATCACCGCCACCGCAAGCCCGCAGATTGCGGCCACGATCAGGGCGCGCCGCAAAGGCTGCCCAGTGTTCCAGCGCCGGATCCGCCGCGTCGCCTTCAACGCCAGCAGCGAGAACAGCGCGCCGAACCCGCCGCCGATGACGCCGCAGGCAATCACCAGCGGCCACTCGGCGGCAAACGAGATGGTGTCCCTGGCGACGCCAAAATAGGTGTAGTTGCCGAGCAGCCCGAGCGAAGCGAGACCGGCCAGGATCACCGCCGTCAGCACCAGCCCGTTGGTTCGCGCCTCATAGGTGCGGCCCATCTCCTCGATGGCGAAGACGATGCCGGCCAGCGGCGTGTTGAAGGCGGCGGCAATCCCGGCGGCCGACTCGGCCAGGATCAGACCCCGGGCCTGCACCATGCCGCCCCAGCGTGCCGCCTGCAGCATCAGCGACGCGCCGACTTGCACCGTCGGACCCTCGCGGCCGATCGAGGCGCCGCAGAACAGGCCGACGATGGTGAGCATGATTTTGCCGGCCACCAGTTTGAGGGACAGGATGTGGCTGCGGTCCTCGTCGTCACGCAGATGGCGGGCGGCGATCGCCTGCGGAATGCCGCTGCCTTGCGAACCGGGAAAGAAGGTGTGGGCAAGCCAGGCGCACAGCACGAAACCCAACGGCGTAATGGCAAGCGGCAGATAGAAACGCCAGCCGCCTGCATCTCCTGTCATCAGTTGAAACAGTTCCTGCGCCCTGTCGGCCAGCACCGCGAACAGCACGCTGATCACACCGATGCCAAGCGCGCCGGCCCAGAACACCAGGCGCGGCTGCCAGACCCGCCGTGAGCCCCACATCGCGCGCGAACGCCGCAGCATGGGATATTTTCGCGATGTGCCGGCCATGTCTGTCCTCGAGCGGGGAATGTTTCGGCCTAACACAGCTGGGCAGTCTATTAAACTAGCGCCGGAAAAACCTGTCGTTGGCGCTCGCCTGAGTGCCAGGCGGAAGCATCGCTTCGGTGAAAGGTCGACCCCCACTCCGTCGAGCTACGCTCGACGGAGTGGGGGAAGCCATCAGCCAAACGCGCTGCCGCCGCAAGACAGGCATTATCGGGAGAGAAATGCCCGCCATGACGAGGGGCGGTGCCGACGTCGTTCCAAGGCGATCGTAGATCGTAAAGCTAGCTGAGCATGACTCTGCCCTCAACCTGTGCTATGCGCCGCGCTTCCTTTCCGGCACGATGCGTGAAATCGGCCGCAAACCGCTTATATCAGTGCAACCATGACCCTTTCATTCGATCTCACCACTGACAGCGCCCGCGACGCGTTGCGTGCCCGCTCGGCACAGCCCGAAAAGCAGTCGCTGATCGGCCTGACGCGGATCGAACTCGCCGAGACTCTGGTTGCATCAGGCGCTGTGCCCGAGCGCCAGGCGACAATGCGCGCCCAGCAGCTGTGGCACTGGATGTATGTGCGCGGCGTCTCCGATTTCGCCGGCATGTTCAACATCTCCAAGGATCTGCGTGCTGAGCTCGACAAGCATTTCACCGTCGCCAGGCCCGAGATCGTCGAGGAGCAGATTTCCGCCGACGGCACGCGAAAGTGGCTGTTCCGCTTTCCGCCGCGCGGCGCCGGCCGGCCTGTCGAGATCGAAACCGTCTACATTCCCGAAGAGGGTCGCGGCACGCTGTGCATCTCCTCGCAGGTGGGCTGCACGCTGACCTGCTCGTTCTGCCACACCGGCACGCAGAAGCTGGTGCGCAATCTGACGGCCGAGGAGATCCTCGCCCAGCTGCTCACCGCCCGCGACCGGCTCGGCGATTTCCCTGACCGCGACACGCCCGACGGCGCCATCGTGCCGGCCGAAGGCCGCAAAGTGTCCAATATCGTCATGATGGGCATGGGCGAGCCGCTTTACAATTTCGAAGCGGTGAAGAAGGCGCTGCTGATCGCTTCCGACGGTGACGGCCTGTCCCTGTCGAAGCGGCGCATCACGCTGTCGACCTCCGGCGTCGTGCCGGAAATCTTCCGCACCGGCGAGGAAATCGGCGTCATGCTGGCAATCTCGCTGCATGCCACCAATGACGATCTGCGCGACTTGCTTGTGCCGATCAACAAGAAGTATCCGCTGAAGGAACTGATCGCCGCCTGCCGCGCCTATCCCGGCCTGTCGAACGCCAAGCGCATCACCTTCGAATATGTGATGCTGAAGGACGTCAACGATTCCATCGAGGACGCCAAGGGACTGATCAAGCTGCTCAAGGGCATTCCGGCCAAGATCAACCTGATCCCGTTCAACCCGTGGCCGGGCACCAATTACCAGTGCTCGGACTGGGAAACGATCGAGAAATTCGCCGACTACATCAACAATGCCGGCTATGCCTCGCCGATCCGCACGCCGCGCGGCCGCGACATCCTCGCCGCCTGCGGCCAGCTCAAATCCGACTCCGAGCGCATGCGCAAGGTCGACCGGCTGGCTCTGGAAGCGATGATGATAGCGGGGCACGGCGAGGCGTGAAC
>NZ_RZRR01000830.1:0-2494 GCF_003998555.1 Mesorhizobium sp. M7A.F.Ca.CA.002.09.1.1
TGACGCTGATGAACGTCCAGTCCTTCTATCAGCTTCTGGCAACTGGTCTTATAATCCTCGCCGCGATGCTTATCGATCGCGTGACGAGGGGGCGTGGATGACCTTGAGCGGGCTGGACCTGAAAGCGGTAGGACCGCGCATCCGCATGATGATGCCGCATCTCACTCCGCTGGAGGCGAAGGTGGTGGAAACCGTCTTCGGCCGGCGCGGCTTCGACGAGAGCATTCCGCTGAAGCAGATCGCCGAGGAATCCGGCGTGTCCGAGGCGATGGTGGTCAAGATCGCCAAGAAGCTCGGCTTTTCCGGCTATCGCGACTTCCGCACCGCCGTCTATGAGTACAGTCGCCTGCCGACCGCCGAGATGCACCAGGAACTGTCATCCGACGACAGTTCGGCCGAGATCGTGCAAAAAGTGTTCCGCACCTCCATCCAGGCGCTGGAGGAGACGCTGGCGATCCTCGACATCGAGGATTTCGACCGCGCCGCCGAGCTGCTCTTCCGTGCCAAGAACCGGGATTTCTATGGCGTCGGCGGCTCGGCGCAGATCGCGCGCGACGTTTCGCACAAATTCCTGCGCATCGGCATCCGCGCATCCGTCTACGACGATTCGCACATGATGCTGATGTCGGCCTCGCTGCTCGGCGGCGACGACATCGCCGTCGGCTTCTCGCATTCGGGCAACACGTCGGCCGTTATCGACGCCATTCAGTTGGCCCGCAAGAACGGTGCCCGCACGCTGGCCATCACCAATTACGACAACTCGCCCCTGGCCGCCGTCGCCGATATCGTTCTGTGCTCGACCGCGCAGGGTTCGCCGCTGATGGGCGAGAACGCAGCGGCCCGCATTGCCCAGCTCAACATTCTCGACGCGTTGTTCGTCGCGGTGGCGCAGCGCGACTATCAGGCGGCGGAGCGAAATCTCGGCCGCACTATGTCGGCGGTGACATCGAAACGAAAAGACCGGGGCTCATGACGACAACGCCGCTGGTGACCGTGTTCGGCAGCCTGCATTACGACATTATGGTCGACGCGCCCGACCGCCCGCGCAAGGGCGAGACGGTGACCGGCCATGCCTGGCACCCCAAATGCGGTGGCAAGGGCGGCAACCAGGCCGTCTCGGCGGCGCGAGCCGGTGTGTATGCGGCGATGATCGGCGCCGTCGGCGACGATGATTTCGGGCGGGCGTTGCTGGCCAATCTCGATCGCGCCAAGGTCGACCGCCGCTTCGTGCGGGTGGCCGCTGGCGCCGGCTCCGGCATGAGCGTGGCGATCTTCGACCAAGGCGGCGACTATGGCGCGGTGATCGTCTCGGGCAGCAATCTGGCACTGGGCCATGCCGACAGTGCCTCTGCTTCCGATGTGGTGGGACAGACGGCGGTGCTCCTGCTGCAGAACGAAGTGCCGGAAGCCGCCAACATTGCCGCCGCACGCGCAGTCAAGGCACGGGGCAGCCGCGTCGTGCTCAACGCGGCCCCCGCGCGCAAACTCTCCGAGGAGTTGATCGCCCTGGTCGACATATTGGTGGTCAACGCCATCGAGGCGGAATTCCTGGCTGGCACGGCAGTGGTCGAGACACTCGACGGGGCCGCGCAAGCCGCACGGCTATTGGCCGATCTCTATCCCGTGGCGATCGTCACGGCGGGCGGCGAAGGCGTCGCCTGTTGCGACCGGAGCGGCGAGGCCTTTGCGCTGTCCGCCATCCCGGTCAAGGTCGCCAGCACGCATGGCGCCGGCGATGAATTCGTTGGCGCGCTGGCCGCGGGACTTGCCCGTGGGCAGACCATGCGGGCGGCCATCACCGCCGCCAACGCGGCTTCGGCCTTGCTGGTCTCGACGCCAGAGGCCGAGCGCGACGGCATCTGACCGGCTGGTTTCCGTCTTGCCAGACCGCAGCAGCGGCCGCCTATCCTTGCGGCCTCGCGCGAATTCCGCTAAGGCGCGCCTTTGTCGCCGGGGAACACGGACTTGGACGATCAACGCGCCGACGTCGCCATCATCATGGGCAGCCAGTCCGACTGGGCGACGATGCGCCATGCCGCCGAAACGCTGGAAGCACTTGGCATCCCGCACAAGCGGCTCATCATCTCCGCGCATCGTACACCGGACCGGCTCTATGATTTCGCCAAGGGCGCCAAGGCGGCCGGTTACCAGGTGATCATCGCCGGCGCCGGCGGTGCAGCACACCTGCCCGGCATGACGGCGGCGATGACGCCATTGCCGGTGTTCGGCGTGCCGGTGGAATCGAAAGCGCTTTCCGGGCAGGATTCGCTGCTGTCCATCGTCCAGATGCCAGCCGGCATTCCCGTTGGAACGCTGGCCATAGGCAAGGCTGGGGCCGCCAACGCAGCCCTTTTGGCCGCCGCCGTGCTGGCCCTGAACGATGACAGCCTTGCCGTCCGTCTGGATGCCTGGCGCGCCGCGCAGACTGCCAAGGTCGCGGCTGAACCGACGGATACGCCGTGAGCCTGCCCGCCGGATCGACCATCGGTATCAT
>NZ_RZRR01000082.1:0-10491 GCF_003998555.1 Mesorhizobium sp. M7A.F.Ca.CA.002.09.1.1
GTGCTGCCGCATTGGACCGCGCAGACGCTGTTCCGCGTCGGCGAGCGCATGCTCGACGGGCAGAAGCCGAAGCTGAACACGCTGCTGATCCCGATCCCGCCTGTCCACACCGCCGATCTCGGTGCCTGGTACAAGGACTGCATGACGACGGACGCCGTGTCTATCTTCCCGATCCCGCCGAAAGATCCGATGCCGGAGGAATGGCTCGACGCCTATTTCTCGAACCCGGCGCCAACCAAGGGCTGGGACTATTCGAAGGTGCCCGATGCCTGTGCAAAGTGACGCCTGCTAATCTCTCAACAGGCCGGCTCCTTTCGGGGAGCCGGCCTGCCAGCATCGAAATGCGACATGCTTGAAGTCAAAACCATATCCAAACGCTATGGCGAGACGATCGCGCTCGCGGACGCATCGATCGCGTTTCGGGCGGGAACCATCCACACCATCCTGGGCGAGAACGGTTCGGGCAAGAGCACGATGGTCAAGCTGTTGTCCGGCATCGTCCAGCCGGACAGCGGCGCGATCCTCCTGCACGGCAAGCCGTTCTCGGGCGCCAACCCCTCGGCCTTCCAGGCGCAAGGCTTCGCCACGGTGTTCCAGGAGGTGCTGATCGCGCCGGATCGCAGCGTGACCGACAACATCCTGCTCGGCCTCGACGGGCTGGTCCGGCGCGCTGTGCCCCGCAACGAGCGCCGTGACCGGGCGAAAGCTGCGCTTAAGCGCTTCGCGGTCACCGACGTCCCTCTCGACATGCCAGCCGGCCTGCTGCCGCTCGCCGCGCAGCAATTGGTCGTCCTTGCTCGCGCGATCGTGCGCAACCCAAAGATCCTGATCCTCGACGAGGTCACCGCCGCGCTCGACTTCGCCGATCGCGAATCCGTTGTTTCGTTGATGCGTGCGCTTGCCGGCGAGGGCTGCCTGATCCTGTTCATCACCCACCGCATGGACGAGGTGATGTCGCTTTCGGATCGCATCTCGATCCTGCGGGGCGGCAGCGTGGTGCGCACCGAAGAGCGCGGCGCTTCGACGCCGGCTGAGCTTCTCAAGACAATGGCGCCACGTACCGCCGCGGAGCTTGCGCATGGCTGATCGCACCGCTCTCGATTTTGGTGGTCTTGCCGTTCGCGAACTCGTCATCGCGCCCGGCGCCAGCCCGATCACGCAGGCAATCGCTCCGGGTGAGATCGTCGGGCTTGCCGGCCTCGATGGTCATGGCCAGGAGCTGTTTCTCAAGATGCTTGCTGGCCTGGAACCGCCGCATGGCGGCTCGATCGAGCTCGGTGCATCGGATGCGTCCCGTAAGATCACCGGGTTTCGCAAGGCTGTCGCCAGCGGCATCGCCTATTTGCCGCGCGACCGACGCGCCAACGGCATTTTCCCGACGCAGTCGGTGCTCGACAACTTCGCCGTTTCGACTCTGTCGCGCGACACACGGCTCGGCCTGATCAGCCCGGCGGCGCGCAAGGCGCGCTACGACATCTACCGCGAAAAACTGTCAATCGCCGCACCCCGGCCCGATGCCACGATCACCACTTTGTCGGGCGGCAACCAGCAGAAGGTGCTGCTGGCGCGGGCCTTGGCGCTGGAGCCCGCGATCCTGCTCCTCAACGATCCGACGCGTGGCGTCGACGTGGCGACGCGGCATGTTCTCTACGACGTGTTTCGCGGGCTGGCGGCCGACGGCATGGGGCTCGTCATCCTGTCCAGCGAAATCGAGGAGATTCTTCTCCTGTGCCAGCGCGTGCTGGTGTTCCGTGAGAATGAAGTCGCGGCCGAGATCGCCGGCAACGCCCTCACCACCGACGGCGTGATATCAGCCATGTTCGGACGTGCGGCATGAGCCCTGTTGCGCGCCTCCTGTCCCTTGGGCGAAATTTCGGCTTCGCCGTCGTGCTGCTGGTCGTGCTGCTTGCGGTCAATCTCATCCTCAGCCCGGGACGATTCCAGCCGGGTTCCTGGGGGGCGCTGGTCGGATTGGCGGCGCCCTTGATCGGTGCTGCCATCGCCTCCACGCCTGTCATCCTCGCCGGGCGTGGCGGAATCGACATCTCGGTTGGGCCATTGATGGGCTTTGTCAACGCTTTGACGATCCAGGTGCTGTTCCTCGGCACCGGCATCTCGTCGCCCTTGGTGCTCGTTCCGGCGGCGTTGCTCGTCGGCGCGCTGGTGGGCGCGGCGAACGGCTTCCTGGCGACAATCGTGCGCATTCAGCCGATCGTCGCCACGCTCGGCACCTATCTGATCCTGACCGGCGTGACGCTGACAATCCTGCCGGCGCCGATCGGCCCAGCGCCGGCCTGGCTTAAGGCGCTGTCCGGCCCGCTGTCGATGCTGCCGCTGGCACTGATGTTCATTGCCTGGTGGCTGGTGCGGCGCACACCATACTACGACCAGCTTATGGCGGTCGGCAGCGACGACCGCGCCGCCTACACCGCCGGTGTCGATGTCACGCGCGTGCGCTTCATCGCCTATGTCATGACCGGCATCCTCGGCGGATGCGCCGGGCTGATGCTGACCGCGCTGATCGGCTCCGCCGACCCCAACATAGGGCCGACCTACACGCTGATCGCCATCGCCGCCGTAGCGCTCGGCGGCGTCAGCCTGGCCGGCGGCCGTGGTGGCGTGGCGGGTGCCGCCATCGGCGCCATCGACATCTTCCTGCTGCAGAGCGTGCTGACGACGTTCAACGTCTCGACCTTCGTGCTGCAGATCGCCTACGGCGCGATCCTGGTGCTGGCGGTGATGCTGACAGCGCTGCAGGAACGTCTTGCCATGGGGAGACGCTGACATGGTTTTGCGCCAAAACCTCTTCGCGACAACCAACGCCCGTGTCGTCGGCGCCTTCTGCGTCGCCGCCCTTCTGCACCTTGCCGGCACAATTCTCATTCCCGGCTACTCGGCGCCGTTTGCGATACGGGCCATGCTGGTGCTCGCCTCGCTGCTCGCCGTGGCCTCGATTGGCCAGACGCTGGTCGTCATCATGGGCGGCATTGACCTTTCGATCCCCTTCGTCATCGGCTTTGCCAATGTCGTGGCTGCGCAGCTTTATGGCGATGGCTGGAACTTTTTTCTCGTCTGCGGCCTGGTCGGCGCGCTGGCGCTCGTCATCGGCGGGCTGAACGGGCTGATCTCGCGCAGCCTCGACATCCAGCCGCTCATCGTCACGCTCGGCATCGGCATGGTCGTGCAAGGGCTGGTGCTGCTGTGGACAGCCGGCTTCCCGTCAGGCTCCGCGCCACAAGCGGTTTCCAGCTTCGTCTCGATCGGCGGATCGGCCGGCCCGCTGCCGGTGCCGTGGCTGGTGCCGAGCCTGGTCGTGCTGGCGGCGCTGGTCGTGCTGGTGCTGGAGCGGACGCCCTATGGCCGCCGGCTCTATGCGTTGGGCAGCAATCCGGGAGCGGCGCCGCTGGCGCTGATCGACCCGGTTCGCATGTGGGTCATCACCTATGCAGCAAGCGCCTTCTTCGCCGCTGTCGCGGGCGTGCTGCTGCTCGGCTTCACCGGCTCGGCCTATGGCGATGTCGGCCAGCCCTATCTGTTCCAGACCATCGCAGCGGTCGTCGTCGGCGGCGCAGCACTGGTCGGCGGCCGGGGCAGCTATCTCGGCACGATCGCCGGCGTGCTGGTGCTGACCGAGATCAACACGCTGCTCATCGGCCTCGGCTTCCAGCCCGCGGCAGTGCAGGCCGCGCTCGGCTTCGTCATCGTGCTGCTGGTTTCGCTCTATGGCCGCGAACGGCACGTCTCGGCAACCATCTGAAAGGACCTGTCAGTCGAGCCGCCACAGCTTGCGGGCATTGCCGGACAACAGCCTGTCGCGCTCGGCAATGCTGCAGCCCGAGAGCAATGCATGGGTCGCCGCCACCCAGGTCGACAGGCCGCCGCCTAGCGTGCAGACCGGCCAGTCGCTGCCCCAGACGACGCGGTCCCAGCCGAATGAATTGATGGTGTGCTCGACGTACGGCCGCAACGTCTCGACCGTCCAGCTGCCGGCATCGGCATAGGCGACGACACCGGAAATCTTGGCCATGACATTCGGGCGCCGGGCGATCTCGCTCATATGCTCGCGCCATGGATGTTCCCTGTTGCCCTTGATGTCGGGCACGCCGCAATGGTCGAGGACGAACGTCACATCGGGTGCCAGGTCGGCAAGCACGATAGCCTTGGGAATCTGGTGCGGCAGCACGACGAGATCGAAGGTCAGGCCGGTGCCGCCAAGCCGCTTGATGCTGTCGCGGAACACCGCACCTTCCGAGAGCTCGTCGGGCGCGACATGAAGGACGCGGCGAAAGCCCTTTACGAACGGGTTTGCCCGCTGCCGTTCGAGATAGGCCGCGAAGTCTCCTTCCTCAGGACGGCAGGACGCGATCACCCCGGCCAGCATGCTGCCGGGCTGCCGTGACAGTCCTTCCACACGAGCCGTCTCGGCTTCGATGTCGGCCGGATCGACATCGACCTCCATATGCAGCACGCGCTCGACGCCGACACGCTGCGCCTCCGTCGCGTAGTCTTCATAAGAGAAATCGCGGTTGAGCGCCGGCACGCCGGCGAGCCAGGGATAGCGCAGGGCCGAGCGATCGATGAGGTGAAGATGGGTGTCGATGATCATGGCGAGGCTCCTCCCTCTGGCTTTTCAAATCATCTCACGAGAGAATTCTTCATTCAAATAAGAATTCACACCGATGAGCCGACTGCTGATCCAGCAAGGTGCGACAGCTTTTCACACGTTGCCAGCAACAGTTCGATTGTCCTGGTGATATCGGGTGCGGAAGGCGCGTTGACCACCGTGATGTAGGGAATCGACAGCGCGGCGATCGCCTTGCCGTCGGAACTGCGCACCGGGGCCGACAGGTTGAAGACGCCGGCTGTCTGCATCGAAGCCATCATCTCGTAGCCACGGTCGCGGATCTGGTCGAGACGGGTGAAGAACTCGCTCGATTGTGCCGTCTTGTCGGTGCTGCGGACGTGTTCGGAAATCATCATCTGGCGCTCTTCCGGTGAGCGGAAGGCGAGCAGCACATGTCCCGAGCCAGTATCGAATAGACTGATATGGGAGCCGACCCGGATCGATATGCCCCAGTAGTTCGGTGCTTCCTGCTGACCGATGACGACGGCAGAACCACGATCAAAAACAACGAGTTGGTTGGCCTGCTGCGATGTCTCGGCAAGCTCACGCATCAGCGGCGTCGCATAGGAGACCAGCCGCCGTACCGGCGCGTGCAGCTGTGCCAGGCCGAACAGCTTGAGCGTCAGCGAATAGCGGTCGCCGTCGAGGCGCGTGACGTAGCCACGCCGCACCAGCCGGTCCAGCATGCGATAGAATTCGTTGGGACTGCGGTCGAGTTTCTTGGCGATTTCGGCCTGGGTCAGGCCACCGTCGACGCCCGCCAGCAGTTCAAGGATATCGAGCCCCTTGTCGAGCGCCGGTGCGCGATAGCGCTCGTCTTCGCTGTCGTCCATGGGCTCATCCTCCAGTGAATTTCGCCCGTCATATACGCAGGAACGTGCGCGGCGGAAACAAATTTCGCCTTGACGTGTCTATGAATGTTTTGTTTGTATATGAATGTAGCACTTCTTGTCATCAGACGAGTTGCGGTCGCCGGCCAAGGCGCACCCAGGGAGGATACCAATGAACAGACTGCTTTCCGGCGTCTCCGCCGGTGCATTGTTGCTTGCATTTGGTGCAGGCGCAGCCCTTGCCGGCGACCTGCCCGGCAAGTTCGAAGGCGTGACCGTCGACGTGAAGCTGATCGGCGGCCAGCAATATGAAAAGCTCTACGAACGGATCCCGGAATGGGAGAAGGCGACTGGCGCCAAGGTCAACATCCTGACCAAGAAGAACGGCTTCGATATCGACAAGGAGCTCAAGTCCGACATCGCCTCGGGCAGCACCAACTGGTGCGTCGGCTGGAACCATTCCTCCTTCGCGCCGCAATATACCGGCCTCTACACCGACCTCAGCAAGTTGCTGCCGAAGGAAGAGATCGACGCCTTCGTGCCGTCGACCATCAAGTCGGCTACCATCGACGGCAAGCTGGAGATGCTGCCGCGCGCGCAGTTCGACGTTTCGGCGCTCTACTACCAGAAGAGCCTGTACGAGAACGCCGACAACAAGACCAAGTTCAAGGCGAAATACGGCTATGATCTGGTGCCGCCGGACACCTGGAAGGAAGTCACCGACCAGGCCGAGTTCTTCGCCAACCCGCCCAATTTCTACGGCACCCAGTTCGCCGGCAAGGAAGAGGCGATCAACGGCCGCTTCTACGAGATGGTCGTCGCCGAGGGCGGCGAATATCTCGACAAGGACGGCAAGCCGGTCTTCAACTCCGAGGCCGGCATCCGGGCGCTCGACTGGTTCGTCAACCTCTACAAGGCCAAGGCCGTGCCGGCCGGCACCACCAACTATCTCTGGGACGATCTCGGCCAAGGCTTTGCGTCCGGCACTGTCGCCATCAACCTGGATTGGCCGGGCTGGGCCGGCTTCTTCAACGATCCGAAGTCGTCGAAGGTCGCCGGCAATGTCGGCGTCAAAGTCGCGCCGAAGGGTTCGTCCGGCAAGCGCACCGGCTGGTCCGGCTTCCATGGCTTCTCGGTGACCGAGAACTGCCCGAACAAGGAGGCCGCGGCTTCCCTGGTTTGGTGGCTGACCAACGAGGACAGCCAGAAGCTCGAGGCCGCCGCCGGTCCGCTGCCGACCCGCACCGCGGTCTGGGACTGGGACCTGAAGCAGGCCGAAAACGATCCTTACAAGAAGGAGGTTCTTACCGCTTTCCAGGAAGAGGCCAAGCACGCCTTCGCCGTGCCGCAGACGCCTGAATGGATCGAGATCTCGAACGCCGTCTATCCCGAGCTGCAGGCGGCGATCCTCGGCGACAAGACCTCGAAGCAGGCACTGGATGAAGCCGCCGCCAAGGCGACACAAATCCTCCAGGACGCCGGCAAGCTCTAGCAACGGCTCCCAGGGCTGCCTCCCCCATCAGCAATGGGGGAGGCGATCGCGTTGCGCGGGATGCCAGCGGTTTACGCTAACCCTTCGCGCCCAGCCAACGCACCGCCGTCCAAATACAAACACTCAAGGATTCTGATGAAGGGCTTCAAGCCATCCGCGCCATTCCTGCTGCTGCTTCCGGCCATGATCGTGCTGGCGGCGGTGGTGGTGGTGCCGCTGCTTCTGTCGCTCTATTCGAGCTTCACCCCGTTCCGCCTGACGCGGCCCGAAACGTTCTACGTCTTCATCGGCATCCGGAACTATCTTTCGATCCTGTCCAACACCGACTTCTGGTGGGCCTTCGGCCGCACGGTTCTGCTGCTGACCATCGCGCTCAATCTCGAAATGCTGCTCGGGCTCGGCCTCGCCATGCTGGTCGAGAAGGCGACGCGCGGCCAGCGCATCCTGCGCACGCTGATGATGTTTCCGATGATGTTCTCGCCGATCCTGGTCGGCTTCCAATTCAAGTTCATGTTCAACGACAATATCGGCCTGGTGAACAATGCGCTGCAGTCGCTCGGCATCACGCGAGACGCCATACCGTGGCTGATCGAGGGCCATCTCGCCTTCATCGCCATCTCGATCGCCGAGATCTGGTCGTCGACGGCGATCTTCGCCATCCTGATCCTCGCCGGCCTGCTCGCCATGCCCAAGGAGCCGATCGAGGCGGCGCGGGTCGACGGCTGCACGCCGTGGCAGACATTCCGCTATGTGACGTGGCCATTCGTCATGCCCTTCGCCTACATCGCCATGACCATCCGTTCGCTCGACGTGGCGCGCGCCTATGACATCGTCAAGATCATGACCGATGGCGGACCGGCTGGCCGCACCGAACTGCTATGGACCTTGGTGGCCCGCACCGCCTACAGCGACGGGCGCATGGGCATGGCCAACGCCATGGCCTATTTTTCGATCCTGCTGTCGATCGCCTTCACCGTCTACTTCTTCAACAAGCTCGCCGCGGCGCGCACGCAGATCGGTGCGGAGTGGTGAAGATGGACGAGAATTCTTCCGCCCGCCTGAAGCGCCGGCTGCTCGGCATCATCTATCGCATCGGCCTGTTCCTGGCGATGCTGACCATCTGCCTGCCGGGCCTGTGGATCGTGCTGTCGTCGCTGCGGCCGACGGTCGAGATCATGGCAAAGCCACCGGTGTGGATCCCACAGGAGATTTCGTTCGACGCCTATGTCGCGATGTTCTCAGGCATCGGCAAGGGCGGCATCCCGGTGATTGAATATTTCCGCAACTCGCTGATCATCTCGGTGACCTCGACGGTGATTGCGGTGGCCATCGGCATGGCAGGCGGCTATGCGTTCGCCCGCTATCGTTTTCGCGGTAAATCGAGCGTCTTCCTCGGCCTGATGCTGACGCGCACCGTGCCGGGCATCGCGCTCTCGCTGCCGCTGTTCTTCCTCTATGTGCGGCTCGGCATCATCGACACCCATTTCGGGCTGATCCTCGCCTATGTCGCGCTCAACGTGCCGTTCACCATCTGGCTGATCGACGGCTTCTTCCGCCAGGTGCCCAAGGACCTCGCGGAAGCAGCGCAGATCGATGGCTGCACCCGCTGGCAGGCGTTCTGGCAGGTCGAGTTTCCGCTCGCCGGACCGGGCATTGCGTCGGCCGCGATCTTCGCCTTCCTGACCTGCTGGAACGAGTTCGCGCTGGCCTCGCAGCTGACCCGCTCGGTGAGCGCCAAGACGCTGCCGGTCGGCCTGCTCGACTACACGGCCGAGTTCACCATCGATTGGCGCGGCATGTGCGCGCTGGCCGTGGTGATGATCATCCCGGCGCTCACCCTCACCTACATAGTCCAGAAACACCTTGTCGGCGGCCTGACCTCCGGCGCGGTGAAAGGCTGATCCCATGGCAACCGTTACCCTCACCAAGCTGACCAAGCGCTACGGCACTATTGGGATCGTGCACGGCATCGATCTCGACATTGCCGACCGCGAGTTCATTGCGCTGGTCGGCCCGTCCGGCTGCGGCAAGTCGACGACGCTGCGCATGATCGCCGGGCTGGAGGAAATCAGCGCCGGCTCGATCGAGATCGGCGGACGCATCGTCAACGATTTGCCGCCACGCTCGCGCAACATCTCGATGGTGTTCCAATCCTATGCGCTCTATCCGCACATGACGGTGCGCGAGAATCTCGGCTTCTCCCTGAAGATCGCCGGCGCCGCCAAAGAAGACATGGACCGCCGCGTCGCCGAGGCCTCGGCCATCCTCGGCCTCGACACGTTGCTCGACCGCCGCCCGTCGCAACTGTCCGGCGGTCAGCGCCAGCGCGTCGCGATGGGCCGCGCCATCGTGCGCGACCCCGATGTGTTTCTGTTCGACGAACCGCTTTCCAATCTCGACGCCAAATTGCGCACGCAGATGCGCACCGAGATCAAGAAGCTGCATGCCAAGGTGCAGTCGACAGTGATCTACGTCACCCACGACCAGGTCGAGGCGATGACGCTTGCCGATCGCATCGTCATCATGCGCGACGGTCATATCGAACAGGTCGGCACGCCCGACGAGGTGTTCCGGCGGCCCGCGACGCGCTTCGTCGCCGGCTTCATTGGCTCACCGCCGATGAATCTGCACGAGGCGACGATCGATGACGGCCAGATGGTTTTCGCCAGCGGCGAAAGGCTGCCGCTGCCCGCTCAGTTCAAGGCCAATGTCACGACCGGCGACAAGGTGGTGTTCGGGCTGCGGCCGGACGACATCTACCCGACCGGCCATGGCATCAGTTCCGGTGGCGCGGCCGATGTCCACCAGATCGAGCTGCCGATCACGGTCACCGAACCGCTCGGCAACGAGACGCTGGTGTTCGTTGAATTCAACGGCACGGACTGGGTGTCGCGCATGCTGAACCCGAGGCCACTGCGGCCGGGCGAGCGGGTCGCCATGAGCCTCGACATGTCGCAGGCGCATCTGTTTGCCACTGAGACCGGAAAGACACTGCGGAGCTGATCGGCATGGCCAGAATCGAGAAAGTCGACCTTTGCATGGTGGACCTTGTGCCCAAGGTCAAGCGCACCGACGCGATCCAGAGCTTCGTCAGTCAGGAAACGCCGATCGTCACGATCACCGATTCCGACGGTGCGGTCGGCACCGGTTACAGCTACACGATCGGCACCGGCGGTTCGTCGGTGATGCGGCTGCTCTCGGACCATCTGGTGCCGCGCCTGATCGGCCGCGATCCCGACATGATCGAGGCGATCTGGCACGATCTCGAATTCGCCACCCATGCCACGACCATCGGTGCCATCACCGCCATCGCGATCGCCGCCATCGATACAGCACTCTGGGATCTGCGGGCCAAGAAGCAAAACCTGCCTTTGTGGAAACTGGCCGGCGGCGCCAAGGATCGTTGTCCGCTTTACACCACCGAAGGCGGTTGGCTGCACATCGAGACGCAGGCGCTGGTCGACGATGCGCTGGCCGCCAAGGCGAAGGGATTTCGCGGCTCGAAAGTCAAGATCGGCAGGCCGCACGGGTCGGAGGATCTTGCC
>NZ_RZRR01000831.1:0-2491 GCF_003998555.1 Mesorhizobium sp. M7A.F.Ca.CA.002.09.1.1
CCATTTGCCACGGCTAATGCGACAGCCTGAAAGTGCGGCAGGGTCAGGCTTACACGGCGCGTTCGCCCGATCTTGCGGAGCGCCTCGTCGGTGGAGCCCGACATCGAGCCGTCGATAGAACGAAGAATATGGGGCAGTTCGCAGAAGAGGTCGATCGGCAGAGTCTTGCCTTCCATGATTCCCGCCTGCCTGATCGCAGCGTTGTCGTGCGCGGCGATGATGGCGAATGGTGAATGGAACAGAGGCGTGCTTGAGACCCAGTCGGAGACCTCCAGCGGACGCTCGAGCGCTACGTCGATTTCATCCTCCTGGAGCAGCCGCGAGACATCGCCGCGCGCGCTATCGAGAAACCTTAGCGACGCGCGCGGCGCGGCGCCAGCGATGCGTGCCGCCAGCGCTGGCATCAGCATCATGGAAAAGAAATCCGCCCCCATGAACGTGAAGGTTCGCTCCAGTTCCGCCGGATCGAACGCCTTGGCCGAATGGAAGACGCGTTCGATCTCGCGAAGCGCCACGCGCAACGGCTCGGCCATGCTCTCGGCGCGCGGTGTCGGCATCATGTCATTGCCCCGTCGCACGAACAGCTGGTCGTTGAGGAGATGTCGCAAGCGATTGAGCGCAGCGCTGACGGCAGGCTGGCTGAGGCCGATCTGCTCGCCGGCACGCGTAACGCTTCTCTCCCGCAGAAGGGCGTCGAACACCTTGATGAGATTGAGGTCGAGCGCGTTCAAATTCATCGCATCAATTCGCCCCATACGATCATTCGATTTCCGTTGTCGGCGTATCCCTGGCTAGATCGTCATCGGCCCAGCAGGCACAGGCAACAGAAGGATCAGACACGCCATGACAATGACCCCCGGCACGATCACAGGCAAGGAACTCTTCTGGTTCAACAACACGCTCGTCGCGATCCACGTCTCGTCGATAGCAGGAGAGGACGGCACCTGCGTCGTCGAGCATCACATGCCCTATGGCGACTCGCCACCGCTGCATGCGCATCGCAGGGAAGACGAAGTGTTTCACATCCTGGAGGGGAGATTGCGCTTTCAGATCGACGGCCACGAACGCATTGCGGACGCCGGCGAAACCGTCATCGCACCGAAAGGCCTGCCGCACACCTACCGGGTCGAATCCCCGGAAGGTGCGCGCACCCTCACCATCACGCGCGGTTCGGATTTTGAGACGATGCTGCGTCAGGCGAGCCGTCCCGCCGAACAGCCCGAACTGCCGCCGCTGATGGAACCAACACCGGAAATCATCGCGGCACTGGTGCAGCTTTGCGCAAAAAACGGCATCGACATTGTCGGTCCGCCGCTGGGGTGAGAGGCCGAAACTGCGCAGTCCTTCCCTTCTCCCCTTTGTGGGAGAAGGAGAGACGCGCCGCGCCTTCAACCGATTTGCATCCTCGCCGCCCGCATTCTCCGCTTGAAGCCGTTTGTGCAACGCGATACGCCGTTGCCGACTTCGACAAGGAGAGACCCGTGACCGCTGCAAAGACCAGAACCGAAACCGACACGTTCGGTCCCATCGAAGTCGCCGCCGACCGGTATTGGGGCGCGCAGGCGCAGCGTTCGCTCGGCAATTTCAAGATCGGCTGGGAAAAGCAGCCGGCGTCGATCGTGCGCGCATTGGGCATCGTCAAGCGGGCGGCGGCCGAAGCCAACATGGAGCTCAAGCGGCTCGATCCGGCGATCGGCAAGACGATTGTCGAGGCAGCGCAAGAGGTCATCGACGGCAAGCTCGATGAGCATTTCCCGCTGGTGGTCTGGCAGACCGGTTCGGGCACCCAGTCCAACATGAACGCCAATGAGGTGATCTCCAACCGGGCGATTGAGATGCTGGGCGGTGTCATGGGCTCCAAGAAGCCGGTGCATCCCAACGATCACGTCAATATGAGCCAATCGTCGAACGACACCTATCCGACAGCCATGCACATCGCCTGCGCCGAACGCATCGTGCACGATCTGTTGCCGGCACTGAAGCACCTGCACAAGGCACTCGCCGCCAAGAGCAGAGAGTTCAATCACATCATCAAGATCGGCCGCACGCACACGCAGGATGCCACCCCCCTTACGCTTGGCCAGGAATTTTCGGGCTATGCCGCGCAGGTCGCTTCGTCGATCAAGCGCATCGAGCTGACGTTGCCCGGCTTGCAGGAACTGGCGCAGGGCGGCACCGCCGTCGGCACCGGCCTCAACGCGCCGGTCGGCTTCGCCGAAAGGGTCGCGGATCGCATCGCCTCCATCACCGGCATCGCCTTCGTCACCGCGCCGAACAAGTTCGAGGCGCTGGCGGCCCATGATTCCATGGTGTTTTCGCACGGCGCCATCAACGCGGCGGCCGCCGCGCTATTCAAGATCGCCAACGACATCCGCTTCCTCGGCTCAGGCCCGCGCTCGGGCCTCGGCGAACTGTCGCTGCCGGAAAACGAACCGGGCTCGTCGATCATGCCGGGCAAGGTCAACCCGACCCAGTGCGAGGCGCTGACGCA
>NZ_RZRR01000832.1:0-2491 GCF_003998555.1 Mesorhizobium sp. M7A.F.Ca.CA.002.09.1.1
CCGAACTCGTCGCCTATCAGGTGACCAACACGCTTTCGGTGCGGGTGCGCGATGTCGACAAGACCGGCGAGATCCTCGACAAGGCGGTGTCGCTCGGCGTCAACCAGGGTGGCGGCATCGCCTTCACCAATGACAACCCGGCAGCCACGGTCACCGAGGCGCGCAAGAAGGCGGTCGCCAACGCCATGGCCAAGGCCAAGACGCTGGCCGAGGCCGCAGGCGCCAGCCTCGGCCGGGTGCTCGAGATATCAGATCAGAACATTGCGCCGGCGCCGATGCCGATCAACGCCAAGGCCTTCGATGCCGCGGCGGGTGGCGCGGCTCCCGTGCAGGCCGGCGAGAATTCCTACAATGTCCAGGTGACCGTCACCTTCGAACTGAAGTAAGCGGCTCTGAGGATCCGTGGCTGGGTCTTGCCCAGCCACCGATGCATCACCAGCCAATAGCGCGCATGAAAAACCCCGCGGGATTGCTCCCGCGGGGTTTTTTCGAGCCACACCCTTCAAACGGAAAGGGGCTCCGCTAGTCCCAGCTGATCTTGCTAAAGATCATGCTGCCAGGCTGACCCTCAAAGAGGGGTCGGCCTTAATTGTCGAACCTCAGCGATAGATAACCGGGCAGCCGCGCTCATTGGCGAACACCACCACGACACGGTCGCCGTCCTGGCGGCCCGCCACCTTCACCGTACGACGGTTGACGTCGACGATGCGGACACGGTGGAGACCCATGCGTTCGGCCTTGTCGAGGGCGCGGTCCGGCGAACAGCCACGGCGCCAGTCGCCGCGGCGTTCATCACGGCGATGGCGATAACCGTCGTCACCGGTATAGACGCCGAAACGCGGGTCGTTGTTGTTGCCGAAGCCGAGATAGAGGCTGTCGGCGTGGGCGGGAACGGCCGCCAGTGTGCCGAGACCGACCAGGGCCGAAAGGGCTGCCGTCTTGATCGTGTTGAACATCGTCTTCTCTCCTTTTTGCGGGCCTTCGCCCGTCCTCGTGAACCGATGGGGGGAGAATGCGCTTGCCTGTCTGAACTCTTTACGAACCTGCCGTTCATCTCCGGTTCATATGGCGGGAAGAAGGAAGTTCCGGCCATTCGCCACCGTCCCCAGCCCTTGGTGAAGGCCGGAATGCCTGACTCGGCGCCCTATTCCGAGCCCGCGGATTGGCCGGAAGTCGTGGAACGTAAGGCTGTTGCTCGCCGCCGCTGGTCCTACGGCTCCTCGTCCAGCACATAGTCAAAATAGTCTTCCGGCTCGGCAAGATCGGTTTCACTCGCTTTGACCCGGCCGCGCATCGAGATGCCGGCTTCATGCACGGTCTCGGCGCTGCCAGACACCAGCCGGTGCCACCAGTAGAGGTCGCGGCCCTCGGCAACCAGCCGATAGGCACAGGTACTGGGCAGCCAACTGATGGTTCGCACATTCTGCGGCGTCAGCCCGACGCAATCGGGAACGCGCGCCAGCCGGTTGGCGTAGTCCGAACAGCGGCAGGTCTCGGCGTCGAACAGCCGACAGCCGACGCTGGTCCAGTAGATCTCGCCAGTGTCCTCGTCCTCAAGCTTTGACAGGCAGCATTTACCGCAGCCGTCGCACAGCGATTCCCACTCGGCCGGGCTCATCGCCTCCAGCGCCTTGGTTTTCCAGAATGGCGTTTCCATTTCCCGGATGTGGCCCCGGCCGCGGGCAAGGTCAAGCGCGGCAATGGTCGCAATTGCGGCTATCGCCAGGTGAATGACATGAAGTTGCCTTCAAAAGGTCGGTCAATCGCCCCGTACGGCCTCTATCCGTGCCAGACTGGAACCAATCGGCACAAGATCGGTTTCGGCAAGGATGGGACCCCACAAGGAGAATTTCGATGAAACGCCAACCACGGATTCTGGCAGGCACCGCACTTGGCCTGTTGATGGCATCCGCGCCGTTGGGCGCGTTCCCGCTTCAGGGAAGTGTCGCGTCCGGTCTTGCCCAGCGCACGGCAACCCCATTCATCCTGGCGCAAGCAGCATGCGCCGAGGGCGAATCGGCCGAGGCCTGCGCGCAGAAGCAGCAGGCGGAACCCGAACAGAAACACGAGCGCAAGAAGGCCGAGCCTGAACAGCAGGCCGCGCCTGCCCAGAGCGAGCAGCCCGCCGAGGAGCAGCAGCCACGCCGGAAGAAGCGCGACCAGCAGCAGCAGGCCGAGCAGGCGCCCGCCGAACAGGCCGCTCCCGCCGAGGAACAGCAGCCGCGCAGGAAGAAGCGTGATCAGCAGCAGCAGGCCGAACAGGCGCCGGCCGAACAGGCAGCACCCGCAGAGGAACAGCAGCCGCGCAGAAAGAAGCGTGACCAGCAGCAGCAGACCGAGCAGGCGCCGGCCGAACAGGCAGCACCGGCAGAGGAACAGCAGCCGCGCAGAAAGAAGCGTGACCAGCAGCAGCAGACCGAGCAGGCGCCGGCCGAACAGGCAGCACCCGCAGGGGAACAGCAGCCGCGCAGGAAGAAGCGTGATCAGCAGC
>NZ_RZRR01000833.1:0-2490 GCF_003998555.1 Mesorhizobium sp. M7A.F.Ca.CA.002.09.1.1
TCCCTCGGGCATGACGCTGACCGAAATGGCCGAGGAAGCGGGCCTGACCCGCGCCGGCGCCCGCCGCTTTCTGCTGACGCTCACCGCCACCGGCTATGCAACGCAAGCCGGCCGCGTGTTCTCGCTGTCGCCACGCTTGCTGACGATCGCCCGCACCTGGCTCGGCGGCGCCTCGCTCTGGGCCTTCGCCGCACCCATCATGCGCGCGGTCGCCGCACAGCTGAACGAGGCCTGTTCGGCGGCGATCCTGTCGGGTGCCGATGTCGTCTATGTCGCCCGTATTCCCGGCCGCCGCATCCTCAGCGTGTCGCTCGATGTCGGCACCAGGCTGCCGGCCTATTGCACCTCGATGGGACGCATCCTGCTTGCCGGTCTGACGCCTCAGGAATTGGACGCATTCCTCGGCCAGGCGACGATCGAGAGACGGACGCCGAAGACGATCACCGACAGGTGTTTGTTAGCCAACGCCATCGGCAAGGCGAAAGCGGACGGCTTTGCCATCGTCGACGAGGAACTGGAACTCGGCCTGCGCTCGATCGCCGTGCCGATCCTCGACCGCGCAGAACGCACGGTCGCGGCCATCAACGTCTCGACGCAATCGGCGCGGTTCTCCGTCGCGGAGATGGAGCGGGAGATTCTGCCGGCGCTGCTGGAGGCCAGGCAGCGGATTGAAGATTTTTTTGTGGTTTAAGAGGCCTTCTCCAACAACCTTCACCGTCGGCGGGACAGCGCCCCCCTCTGCCCTGCCGGGCATCTCCCCCTCTTGGGGGGAGATCGGACGTCACGCCGGCTTTCGCCAATCTCCAACGACGCAGGAATGGGCGAAGCCACCAATCTGCCAATCTCCCCCCTTGAGGGGGAGATGTCCGGCAGGACTGAGGGGGGCGCGAAGGATCGCGGCGTTTTGCAATTCGCCGCCGCCCCGCCGACCCTCAATGCTTGATGCGATCCCGCATGGCATACCACAGCATGCCCAGCACATAGAGCGGACCGCGCAGCGCCGTGCCGCCGGGGAATGGCATCGGGGTGAGCGTCGAGAACAGATCGAGCCGCGAGGCGTCGCCGGCGATCGCCTCGGCCAGGAGCTTGCCCGACAGCGTCGACAGGATGACGCCCTTGCCGGAATAGCCATGCGCGAAATAGACCTCGCCATAGTGCCCGACATGCGGCAGCCTGGATGTCGTCACCGACACCAGCCCGCCCCAGGCGTGATCGATGCGGCAGCCCTGAAGTTGCGGGAAGGTGGCTTCCATATGCGGCCGCACGAAGCCGGCGATATCGGCCGGCGGTGACGGCGTGTAGCGCTCGCCGCCGCCGAACAGCAGCCGGCCGTCCGCCGACATCCGGTAATAGTTGACGACGAAGCGTGTGTCGGACACCGCGACATTGGCCGGGATGACATTGCGCTTGCCCTCCAGCGGCTCGGTGGCGACGATGTAGTTGCCAACCGGCATGATGCGGCTGTTGACGCGCGGCTCCAGCCCATCGAGCAGAGCGTCACCGGCCAGCACGACATGTTTTGCACGCACCGATCCCTTTGCCGTCGAGATCCGGATCGAAGGCTCACGCTCCAGCTTCACCGCCACCGAATTCTCATGGATGACGACGCCGGCAGCAATCGCCGCGCGGGCAAGGCCGAGCGTGTAGTTCAGCGGATGCATGTGGCCGCCGAGCGGCTCATACATCGCGCCATGATAGGGTGTGTCGACCTTGGCTCGGGCTTCCGCCGCCGACAGGATTTCGGCGTGCGGGAACTTCATCACCGTAGCCAGGCACTCGACCTCTTCCTCGAGATCCTTGAGGTCGGAACCGTTGACCGCGCCGACCAGATGGCCGGTCAGCCTGAGATCGCAATCGATGGCATGGCGCTCGATGATGTCGAGCACCAGCCCACGCGCCTCGAACGCAAGATCGAACAGCACCTTTGCCCGCTCCGGCCCGTAGAGCTTGACCAGGCCCTTGGCGCCCTTGCGCAGGCCGGGGATCATCTGGCCGCCATTGCGGCCCGACGCCCCCCAACCGATCTTGCCGCCTTCGAGCAGCACCACCTTCAACCCGCGCTCGGCGGCGTGAAGGGCGGCCGACAGGCCGGTGCAGCCGCCGCCGACGACAACCAGGTCGGTGTCGACGTCGCCGACCAGCGCCGGATGGTCCGGCGCCGGATTGGCGGTGGCGACATAATAGGATTTTGCGATATCGAGGCCCGAATTGAAGCCCGTTGAACTGGAAGCCATGATCACACCTTCAGCAGAAGGTGGTCGCGTTCCCAGCTCGTCACCACGCCCTGGAACAGGTCGAGCTCGACGCTCTTTACGCGCAGATAAGTCTGGAAGAAATCCTCGCCGAGCAGTTCCCGCACCGGGCCGCAAGCCTCGAAACGATCGAGCGCCTCCTCCATCGTCTTCGGCAGCGTGCTCTTGATCTTGTAGGCATTGCCCGACGCCTCGGGCGAGCGCGCCAGTTTCTGCTCGACGCCGAGATAGCCGGCAA
>NZ_RZRR01000834.1:0-2488 GCF_003998555.1 Mesorhizobium sp. M7A.F.Ca.CA.002.09.1.1
GATATGTATCGCGCATCTGTCGAACGGAGCGAGCGATGACGAAACACGACCTTCAGATCAAGACCAGGGATGGTGTTGCCAATGCCGGGCTTTTCCGCTCGGCAAACGCATCTCCTGCCAAGGCCGGCGTCATTCTCTATCAGGACGCCTTTGGTCCGCGGCCGGCGCTCGACAGTATGGCCGAGCGACTGGCGAATGAAGGCTATGCGGTGCTGGTGCCCGACCTGTTCTACCGCAATGCACCCTACGGGCCGTTCGACGCCAAGACCGCCTTCGCCGAGGAAAAGACCAAAATCCCGCTGATGGCGCTGGTCACCGGCACGACGCAGGACATGACCATCAGCGACAGCGGTGCGTTCCTCGATGCGCTTGCGGCAGAAGGCATTACCGGGCCGATCGGCACCATCGGCTATTGCATGGGCGGCGGTCGATCATTGAATGCGGCTGCAACCTATCCCGAACGGATAAAAGCGGCCGCAAGCTTCCATGGCGGCAATCTCGCCAGCGACGCCGCCGACAGCCCGCATCGCAAGGCAGCCTCGACCAAGGCGCGCGTCTATGTCGGCACATCCGGCGTCGACAGGAGTTTCCCGCCGGAACAGTCGGCGCGGCTGGCCGAGGCGCTCAGGGTTGCGGAAGTAGATCATGTCATCGAGAACTATGCCGGCATGGCGCATGGCTGGTGCGTGCCCGATCACAGCGTTTTCAATGCCGCGGGCGCCGAACGCCACTGGAAGCGCTTGACGACGTTGTTCGCAGAGACGCTGATCTGAGCCTTTGCCTGGCTGTTCTTGCCTGTTGGCTGTCCGCCCCGTTCGCGGTATCAGGCAGCACAAATGCGCTGCGCCGGATGAGTGGGCCGAGCGGGAACGAACAGCCTGATGCAATCCTATGATGTCGTGATCATCGGCGCGGGTGCCGCCGGAATGATGTGCGCCGTGGAGGCGGCCAAGCGCGGCCGTTCTGTACTGATCCTCGATCATGCGGCGGCGCCTGGCGAGAAGATCCGCATCTCCGGCGGGGGCCGGTGCAATTTCACCAACATCCATGCCAGCCCGAAGAATTTTCTGTCGGGCAATCCGCATTTCTGCATTTCGGCGCTCAGCCGCTATACGCAACGCGATTTCATCGCCCTCGTCGAACGCCACCGCATCGCCTATCACGAAAAGACGCTTGGGCAGTTGTTCTGCGACGGCTCCGCACGCCAGATCATCGACATGCTGGTCTCGGAAATGCAGGACAAGGGCGCCGAACTGGTGCTGTCGACCAGCGTTGAGGATGTCCGCAAAACCGTGGAGGGGTTTGTGCTCACTCTCTCCACGGGCACGATTAGGTGCCAGTCTCTGGTCGTGGCCTGCGGCGGCAAGTCGATCCCCAAGATGGGGGCGACCGGTTTCGGCTACGAGCTTGCCGGACAGTTTGGGCTTGCCATCGTCGAAACGCGGCCGGCGCTGGTGCCGCTGACCTTCGACGCAAACACGCTCGAACGGCTGGCGCCGCTGGCCGGCAACGCCGTCGACGCGGAAGTCTCCTGCGGCAAGACGCGGTTCTCCGAAGCGATGCTGTTCACGCATCGCGGCGTCAGCGGACCGTCCATCCTGCAGATCTCGTCCTATTGGCGCGAGGGCGACGAAATCCGCATCGCCATGCTGCCGGGAGTTGATGTGGCGGACCTCATTCGTAGTGCCAAGCGCGGTAATGGGCGGCAGGCGGTGCAGACCGTGCTGGCAAATCACCTGCCGAAGCGGCTGGCGCAGTCGATCGCCGAACGAACCGGCATCGACGGCAACCTCGCCGATCTTGCGGACGCCCAGATCAAAACCATAGCTGCCGCAGTCAATGACTGGCGCATCAAGCCTGCCGGTTCTGAGGGCTACCGCACCGCCGAAGTGACACTGGGCGGGGTCGACACCAACGGGCTGGACCAGAAGACGATGCAGGCGAAATCCGTGCCGGGCCTGTTTTTCATCGGCGAAGTCGTCGATGTCACGGGTTGGCTGGGCGGTTATAATTTCCAGTGGGCATGGTCGTCTGGCTGGGTGGCAGGCCAGGCAGCATAGACTTACTTCCGTGGCTTCGCCCCAGTAGCTGCCGGCGCCTTTTTCTTCTTTTTGGCCTTGTTGTAATCGATGGCGGCACGGACGAGCTCTTTCAAAGCGCTCTCATTGAGCCTGTCGCCCTTGAACACATCGATAGCCCGCCACACCTTGCCGCCAAAACCATTGTTGAACAGCCTGTCGGGATCCGGCAGGCTGGCGCCATGGGAAAAGGTCAGCTTCACCTTGTCCTTGTGGGCGTTGCCGACCACGATGTTGCCGTCGAAGCACCATACCGGGCTGCCCATCCACTTCCACTCCTCGATGATGTCCGGGTCGGCTGCAAGGATGGTCTTGCGGATGTCGGCGAGCGTCTCGCCGCGCCAGTCCGAGAGACCGGCGATCAACTGGTCGATCTGTTGCGAGGGGGTCATTTGGTGTCTCCTGTGCGT
>NZ_RZRR01000835.1:0-2482 GCF_003998555.1 Mesorhizobium sp. M7A.F.Ca.CA.002.09.1.1
ACACCGATCTGGTGACACCTTACCTCGCCTCGCGCTACCTGGTGAGCCAGATCCCGTCGCTCGCCAATGCCAAGCCCATCCGTCTCGATGTCGTCGAGGGCGGGCACATGATGTATTTCAGGTCCGACGGCCGGCGCGCGCTGAAAGAAGCCGCTTCGGAGCTTTATCAGGCGACGCAGTAGGCTTGGCGACAGTGCAGCTCGCCATGGACCCGTGCCCCAATATAAGCACCGGACTGGCGTAGCGCCGCAGGGGTTTTCGCCCGTATAGCTTGGTACCAAGGGAGTTGAATTCACGGCTCCCTTGTGTCGCTCCTCACAGCATTTCTGCCGCTCCGGCAAATTTGGTCCCACGCGCCTTATGGCCGATATCGCCATTCTCGAAACACGCGAGCGGGTTCTTGCAGGCATCCTGCTGACCGGTGCGGCCTATCTGCTGTTTTCGACACAGGATGCTTCGATCAAGCTGCTGGTCGTCGGCATGAGCGTCTGGCAGATCATGTTCTTCCGCAGCATCACCATTCTGGGCGCGTGCGCGGCGATCGGCGGACGACAGCTGTTTGCCGACACGATGCGCTCGCCGATCGTGCGGCCGATGCTGGTGCGCAGTGCCTTCACGCTTGCTGCGTGGCTCTGCTACTACAACGCCGCGCGCAGCCTGCAGCTCGCCGAACTGACCACCGTTTATTACGCGGCCCCGATCATCGTCACCGTGCTTTCGGTGTTCCTGCTCGGCGAAAAAGTGCCGATGCTGCGCTGGCTGGCGGTGCTGATCGGCTTTGCCGGCGTGTTCATCGCTTGCGATCCGACCCATCTCGGCCTGTCCGTGCCGGTGCTGCTGGTGCTGGCGGCCGCCTTCTTGTGGGGCATCGCCATCGTGCTCTTGCGCAGGACCGCCCTTGCCGAGCGCTCGATGATCCAGCTCCTGCTCAACAATTTCTATTTCCTGCTGTTTTCGGCGGTGCCGGCGTTGCTTTGGTGGCGGACACCCGACTGGACCCAGCTGCTGCTGCTTGCCAGCGTCGGCGCACTCGGCGGCCTGGCGCAGTATCTTCTCTTCGAAGGCATGAAGCGCACGCCGGCCTCGGTTCTCGCGCCGCTGGAATACACCTCGCTATTGTGGGCATTCGCACTCGGCTTTGCGATCTGGGGCGACGTGCCGCGCCGCGAAGTTTTCCTGGGCGCTGCGCTGATCGTCGCCGCCGGCCTGCTGATCGTCGGCACCGAGCATTTCCGCAAACGGCTATGATGTGCATGGCCATGATTGCTGACGCTACGATGTCAGGACCAAGCGGCGTAGGCTGGCGGCATGACTGAGATTGCAGCCGCCACCGACACCGCCGCGGAGCGGACACTCGGCATCATCCTGGTGTCGTCCTCAGCCGCCGTCTTCGCCCTGACGGGCGTGCTGACGAAATCAATCCACGCCGACCCGTTGACCATCATCTGCTGGCGCGGCTTTGTCGGCGCGATCCTGATCAGCTTCTATGTGCTGTGGCGGCGTCACCGTTCCGGTGGGCGTGAGACCCTGCGGCTTGGCTGGCGCGGCTGGCTGCTGGCGGTGGAAGGCGCGCTGGCCAGCATCGCTTTCATCTCGGCGTTCAAGTTCACCTTCGTCGCCAATGTCGCTGTCATCTATGCCACAGCACCTTTCGTCACGGCGCTGCTGGCCTGGGTTCTGACGCGCGAACCCTTCCGGTTGCAGACGATGGTCGCCGCCGCAGTGTCGCTGTGCGGCGTGGCGATCATGGTCTGGTCCGGCTTCGGCACCGGCAATCTGTTCGGCGACGGACTGGCACTGCTGATGACCATCGGCAGCGGCCTTTACATGATCATGGTTCGCGCCTTCCGCGACACGCCCGTGGTGTGGGCCGGTGCGGTGTCGGCATTCCTGTTGTTCGTGCTCGGTTGGTTCGTCACCGATCCGCTGGCGGTTTCGCCGAGAGATGCCGTTCTGCTCACCACTTTCGGCGCGTCCTTCGCGCTGTCCTCGATCCTGTGGACGGAGGGCGCACGACTCATCCCGCCGGCCGAATCCGGGCTTCTCGGTTCGGCCGAAGTGCCGTTCGCGATCCTGTTTGCCTTCCTGTTCCTGGGCGAGATTGCACCAGCCGCCAGCATGATCGGCGGCGCCGTCGTGCTCACCGCAGTGTTCGCCCATGCGGGGCGGGATTGGCTGATGGCGCGCTCGCAACGCATGGCGTCAAATATTTCTTAAAAAAGCGACACAGTCATGGAACCATCATCCGGGTCAGGCATTATTGCTGCGACGGGCCATCCCCAAGTCCCCCCAAACCCCTCGGCCCGTCCTACTCCAAGCCGACCGTAAGGTCGGCTTTTTCTTTGCCGCTTGCCGACCGCAAGGTCGGCTTTTTCTTTGCCACTTGGGACCGCAAGGTCGGGTTCGTTGGGCATTCAGCCCGACAAGGCAAGGTTGGCGCTGAGCAGGGTCGCCAGATCGGCTGCCGATCCATCGGCACCGG
>NZ_RZRR01000836.1:0-2481 GCF_003998555.1 Mesorhizobium sp. M7A.F.Ca.CA.002.09.1.1
CGCCTTCCACAAGCCGGCATCGGCCGGCTAACTCCGGAGGCCTGATTCTCGGTACGAACTGCGACAGGAAGGCTCAAGATTGAACCAAATCGGCGTCTGATCCGTTGTCACCCGCGAAAATGGCTTGGAGTGACAGAATGGAATGGAAACGGACCAGGGAGCCTGCCGACGCATGGCACATGACGGACGATCTGCATGTCGAGCACGGCAAGGGCGATCCGTTCGCGGCGGCTATCCGCGCCACCCGCATGTCGATGATCATTACCGATCCCCGACAGCAGGACAATCCTATCGTGTTCGCCAATGACGCTTTCCTGCGACTGACCGGATATGAGCGTCATGAGGTTCTGGGCAGGAACTGCCGCTTCCTGCAGGGACCGAAGACCGACAAGGCCGCTGTCGAACAGATACGCGCGGCGATCGAGGATGAAACCGATGTCAGCGTCGATATCCTGAACTACCGCAGGGACGGCTCGACCTTCTGGAACGCGCTCTACATCAGCCCCGTTTCGAACGACAAAGGCGATTTGCAGTTCTTTTTCGCATCGCAGCTCGACGTCTCGGATCGCAAACAATCGGAGAGTCGCATCAACGCGGACAAGGACCGCTTCGAAAAGGCGGTGAAGGAACGCACCGCGGAACTGGAAGCCGCCCTCGAGGCGCAGACCACCTTGCTGCATGAGGTGGATCACCGGGTGAAAAACAACCTGCAGATGATCTCTTCCCTCATCATTATGCAGCGGCGGACCATACGGGACGAAGCGATCAGGCGTTCGTTGACCACCATGCTGGAGCGCATCGAAGCCCTGAGCACCGTGCATCGGCGGCTTTATCAGTCGAAGGACGTCAGCAAGTTCGATGTGGCGGATTTCGCCAAGGATCTGGTGACAGACCTGCTGACGGCGTCGGGGCGCTCTGAGATCAGTCCGGCTCTCGACCTGGAACCGATCGTCATTTCCGCGGAAAAGGCAACGCCCGTCGCTCTGATGGTCAACGAACTCGTCACCAATGCTCTCAAGCATGCCTTCAAGTCCAAGCCCGACGGAATGTCGGCCGGCCGCCTGGGCATCAAAATGAGCCAGCCCGACGGCCACTTGAATATCGAGGTGTCGGACGACGGCGTCGGCATGGCCGACGCCAACGGCGATGCCTCGTTCGGCATGCGGCTGATCAAATCGCTCGCCCGCCAGTTGCATGCCGAGATCGAATGGCGCGACACCGGCCCCGGCACGAAGGTCGTTATCTCGATCCCGAACGAACCTCAGGAAAAAGGGAATGTGTCATGATTGAGCCGCTCAAGGTCCTGATCATCGAGGACGAAGCGCTGCTGGCAATGGAGCTGGAGAGCCTTGTCGAGGACGCCGGCCACAGCGTCGTCGGCTGGGCGACCTCTTCGGCGGAAGCCATGGCCATGGCGGATGCGACCGAAGCCGATATCGCCTTCGTCGACATCCATCTGAGTGACGGGCCGTCCGGCATCGACGTGGCCAAGTACATAGGCGAAAGGAAGAGTTCGACGGTGGTGTTCATGACCGCCAATCCGAAGCGCATCCCCGATCATTTCGCCGGCGCGATCGGCGTCATAGCCAAGCCTTACACGATGAACGGGCTGACGTCGGCGTTGCGGTACCTGCAGGAAGGCATGCGCCGCCCGCCCCCCGTTTCGGCGCGGCCGGCCGGCTTCACCCTGTCGCCGGCCTTCGAAACCGCCTGGGCGCCGGCGGCATGACAGCTGAAGTCATTTCAGTTTTTCCCGAAGGAAGGCGATCGTTCTGCCCCAGGCGAGGTCAGCCGCCTTCTTGTCGTAGCGCGCCGCCGACGTATCGTTGTTGAAGGCGTGGTTGGCGCCTTCATAAACATAGACCGTGTAGTCGACATGCGCCGCGTCGAGTTCCTTCTTGAAGGCGTCGATGCCGGCATTGATGCGCTCGTCGAGTCCGCCATAGTGCAGCAGCAAGGCCGCCTTGATCTTGGATACATCGGCGGCCTTCGGCTGCATGCCGTAATAGGCAACGCCGGCACTGAGATCGGGCGCGTTGACGGCCAGCATGTTGACCGTGCCACCGCCCCAGCAGAAGCCGATAGCGCCGACCTTGCCGTTGCCGTCTTTGTCGCTCTTGAGGAAAGCGACGGTCGCAACACCGTCAGCGATGGTCTGCGCCGGATCGAGCTTGCCGAACATGTCGCGCGCCCTGTCTTCGTCGGTCGGCGTGCCGCCGAGCGGCGACAGAAAATCCGGCGCCAGCGCCACGAAGCCTTCCAGCGCCACGCGCCGCGCCACATCGCGGATATGCGGGTTGAGCCCCCTGTTCTCATGCACGACGATGACGGTACCGAGCTTGCCCGTCTGGTTCGCCGGCTTGACCAGATAGCCCTTCATCTCGCCGCTGCCGCCGCGGTAGCTGATGTCCTCGCCCTTCACGCGCGGATCGTTGTCGGCGACGATTCCTGCTTGCGCCGAATTTGCCGCCAGAAGAGGCG
>NZ_RZRR01000837.1:0-2472 GCF_003998555.1 Mesorhizobium sp. M7A.F.Ca.CA.002.09.1.1
TCGCCGCACTCTGGATGGCATTGGCGCCGAGAATGAAGAGATCGCCGCTGACCTGGTATTCCTTGCCGTCATGGCTGAACGTGACCGAACGGACAGCACCGCCGACGTGATCGAGCCGGCGCACTTCCGCACCGAGGCAGACCGAGATGTCGGGATGCTCGAAGACGTGCATCAACCCGTTGTTGACGGTGAATTTGGCGTCGACCGGGCACAGCCAGCAACGCAGATTGGCACAGCACGAGCTGCGCTGCGCGGTCGGCACGCGAGCCCGCGCGGTTGGCATGACGAAGTGCTGGTCGGGCTGCGCCGCCTTCATCATCCTGTCCGGTGTCGACATGCGATGCGGCGGTTGCGGAAACGGCTTCGAGCGGGGCAGCATCGCCGCCATGTCGGGGTCGCCGGAGATCGACATGATGTCTTCCGCGTCGCAGTAGAACGGCTCGACGTCGTCATAACTGATCGGCCAGTCATTACCGATGCCGTAGGTGCTTTTCAGCCGGAAATCATTGGGATGAAATCTTGGCGTCTGCGCGAACCAGCAGTTCGTCCCGCCACCCAGTCCGATCGTGTAGTTCCACGGCTTGTCGGAATTGGTCTTGTAGGTCGTCTCGTCTTCGATGTCGGTGTTGACGTTCTGTTCGAGCTGCCATTCATGGGTGTTGTGGCGTCCCCACTCCAGCACCAGAATGCGCGCCTTTCGGCGCCTGGCGAACTCATGCAGGAAGAAGGCCGAACCGAAGCCGGAACCGATCGCGACGAGATCGAAATGATCCTTGGTGATTTGCTCCGGCTTTACGTCCAGCACCATCAGCTACAACTCCACACAGAAATACGCGCTCAACCCCAGCGTCCGCAGGCCGTGTGCGGACCGGTCTTGCATCCGTCTGACAGGGCCCGGTCTCATGCCGCCATTCTGCCGATCGAGTGATATTCGATGCCATGGCGGGCGATGACCTTGGGGTCATAGAGGTTGCGGCCGTCGAAGATGACCGGCGTGGTCAGCGCGTCCTTCACCGCGTCGAAGGACGGCGCGCGAAAGCTCTTCCATTCTGTGGCGATCAGCAGCGCATCGGCGCCGCGCAGCGCCGCCTCCTTGGTGCCGCACAGAAGCAGGTCGTCGCGCAGCCCGTAGATGGCCTGGCATTCCTGCATCGCCTCGGGATCATAGGCCTGCACATTGGCGCCGGCCTTCCAGAGCGCCTCCATCAGGACGCGCGCCGGCGCCTCACGCATGTCGTCGGTGTTGGGCTTGAAGGCCAGACCCCAGAGCGCAAAGGTCCTGCCTTTGAGGTTGCCCTTGAAATAGCGGTCCACCTTGTCGAAGAGAACCGATTTCTGTGCGTTGTTGCGCTCCTCAACGGCGCGCAGCAGCTTGGCGTCGAACTTGACGCCTTCGGCGGTCTTGATCAGCGCCCGCACATCCTTCGGGAAGCACGAGCCGCCATAGCCGAGGCCCGGATAGATGAAATGGTAGCCGATGCGCGGATCGCTGCCGATGCCCTTGCGGACCTCCTCGATGTCGGCGCCGAGTTGTTCGGCCAGATTGGCCATCTCGTTCATGAAGCTGATCTTGGTCGCCAGCATGCAGTTGGCGGCATATTTGGTGAATTCTGCGCTGCGCACGTCCATCACGATCATCTTCTCGTGGTTGCGATTGAACGGCGCGTAGAGTTCGCGCATCACAGCCTCGGTGTCCTCGCTGTCGGTGCCGACGATGATGCGGTCCGGCTTCATGCAGTCGGCAACCGCGGACCCTTCCTTGAGGAATTCCGGATTTGAAGCGACATCGAAAGCCAGGTCCTCGCGGCCTCTTTTCTTCAGCGTGTCGGCGATCCTGGCCTTCACCTTTTCGCAGGTGCCGACCGGCACCGTCGACTTGCCGACGACGATCTTGGGTTTGTCCATTTCGCGGCCGATGGTCTCGGCGACTGCCAGCACATATTTGAGGTCGGCCGAGCCGTCCTCGCCCGGCGGCGTGCCGACCGCGATCATCTGGATCTCGCCGTGCCTGACAGCGGCGGCGGCATCCGTTGTGAACTTGATGCGGCCGGCGGCATGGTTCTCCTTGACGAGGTTTTCCAAACCGGGTTCGAAAATGGGAACCAGGCCCTGGTTGAGCCGCTCGACCTTGGCGGCGTCGATGTCGACGCACACCACCTGGTGCCCGACTTCGGCAAGCACCGCCGCCTGCACGAGGCCGACATAGCCAATTCCAAACACCGTCAAATTCATTCGGTTTCATTCCCATGCAAGGCAGCGGACCGTTTTCGGCCCCGCCGGTTCAAATCGACTTTCCCAACTACTTTACACTGCATGCCAGCGATTCCGGAAATTGACAGGGTTCGCCGAGCGCCGTGAAGGCGACCCGCTCGACCTGCAGGGAAAGCTTGCGGCCCGGATCCGCGAACGCTCCCATCCAGCCCTTCATCGTATCGCTGCCCCAAAAGCTGAAGAATATCTTCTGTGCATGGC
>NZ_RZRR01000838.1:0-2466 GCF_003998555.1 Mesorhizobium sp. M7A.F.Ca.CA.002.09.1.1
CTAGCAGAGGGCGCGCGCGTCGGCGCCTTCATTTCTGGCGCCATTGGCGCCGGCCGCCCACCCCTTCAGGCAGCGCGGGGCGAAACGATCTTCTGCGCCGGCTTTTTCTTCTTGGCGGTATGGAGAAGGGCGGCGACGATCGCGGCCGGGCCGATTGCGCGATAGTGGTTGGCCAGCGCCGGCTGCTTGGCGCGGTTGGCTTCCTGCTTGGTTCGGGGCATGTCTCTCTTCCCTGGTAACATTTTCGTGTCTGCGTTTGATGGCCGATTCTGACCAAATCGTGACGCCTGCTGATCTAGCCGGCGAATGTTTCATGACTGTGCCGACATGTTTAATAAAATGTTTCAGTGCATCATTACCTGTGACCCAGCGACGGTTTTGCCGAAACTTGCGACTTGACGGCAACACAAGCCAAGGCGATAAAGCCGCCCATGAAAACGTCTTTCGCCATTTGTGGCATTTGCATTATTGGCTAGCCTCGCGCTGGTCCGGACGTTTTCGCCTCATCTCTCCCCAGATTGGACAAACGCCCCGGCCAGCAGGCTGGAGCCTGATTTGCGTTCGCGCAGGGCTGGCTTCGTCGAATTGAGTTCTGAACCGGGAAGGCACGAATGTCCGACGCATCGCAGGGCCTGCGCCTCTACAACACGCTGACGCGGACGAAAGAGGATTTCGTCCCGATCGATCCGCTGAACGTGCGCATGTATGTCTGCGGCCCGACCGTCTACGACTTTGCTCATATCGGCAATGCCAGGCCGGTGATCGTCTTCGACGTGCTGTTCCGCTTGCTGCGCCATCTCTATGGGCAGACGCACGTCACCTATGTGCGCAACATCACCGACGTAGACGACAAGATCAATGCGCGCGCTTTGCGCGATTTCGGCGGCGAGATCGCTTCCGGCACGCTGTCGTTGAATGAGGCGATCAGGCGGGTCACCGAAAAGACCGCCGACCAGTTCCACAGCGACGTGGCGGTTCTCGGCTGCCTGGAGCCGACGGTCGAGCCGCGCGCCACCGAATTCGTCGAGCCCCGTGCCGACGGCAAGGTTGACATGATCACCTTGATTCAAAGCCTGATCGAACGCGGCCATGCCTATGTTGCTGCGGGCGAAGTCCTGTTCGACACGGCGTCGATGCCCGACTACGGCCAGCTGTCGAAGCGCAATCTCGACGAGCAGCAGGCCGGTGCTCGCGTCGCCGTCGACGCGCATAAGAAAAATCCCGGCGATTTTGTCCTCTGGAAGTTGTCGTCACCGGAGGAGCCGGGCTGGAATTCGCCATGGGGCAGGGGTCGGCCGGGCTGGCACATCGAGTGCTCGGCGATGTCGGCCGCCTATCTCGGCGAGGTCTTCGACATCCATGGCGGCGGCCTCGACCTGATCTTCCCGCACCATGAAAACGAGATCGCCCAGTCGCGTTGCGCCCATGGCACCGAAATGATGGCCAACATCTGGATGCACAACGGCTTCCTGCAGGTCGAAGGGCAGAAAATGTCGAAGAGCCTCGGCAACTTCTACTCGATCAACGAACTCCTGGAGACCGAGACCTTCGGCGGCCGCAAATGGCCGGGCGAGGTGCTGCGGCTGGCGATGCTGATGACGCATTATCGCGAGCCGATCGACTTTTCCGTGCGCAAGCTGGAAGAGGCCGAGAACACCCTGCGAAAATGGAAGCGGGGGGCCGACCTCGCGCCGACGGCGGCGGGACAGGTGCCCGTGGAGATCATTGACGCCTTGTCGGACGATCTCGCCACCTATGCCGCCTTCCAGGTCCTGACCCAGTTGGCCGGCGAGGCAATGGACGGCAACGATGCCGCTGCATCGCTGAAGGCGTCGCTGCTGTTCCTCGGCTTCGACGTCGCGTCGGCGAAGGTTGATGAAGGCCACGTCGGCAAGGCCATCGCCAAGCGTCTCGCGTTCATCGCCGCCAAGAGCTGGGCCGAAGCCGACCGCATCCGCGACGACCTGCTGGCCCAGGGGATACAGTTGAAGGACGGCAAGGATCCGGTCACAGGCGAACGCATCACCACCTGGGAGGTAAAAAGATGATCGATCATCTCGGCATCAACGTTGCCGATTTCGACGCTTCGAAGGCTTTCTATGACAAGGCGATGGCGCCGCTTGGTGCCGCGCTGTTGTATATGGTGCCGCTGGAGTACACCGGCGGTAAAAAGGTCGGTGGCTACGGTCGCGATCGGCCGGTATTCTGGCTGCAGGAAGGCAAGGATGGTCAGAAGGCCCATCAGCACGTCGCCTTCACCGCGCGCAGCCGCGCCGAGGTCGAAGCCTTCTATGCTGCGGCGCTTGCCGCCGGCGGCAAGGACAATGGCGGGCCGGGCCTGCGCCCGCACTATCACCCGGACTACTATGGCGCCTTCGTCCTCGATCCCGACGGCAACAACGTCGAGGCCGTCTGCCATGCGCCGGAGTGATCAGCGATGAGCCTCGACAACCGACCGATCTATAC
>NZ_RZRR01000839.1:0-2466 GCF_003998555.1 Mesorhizobium sp. M7A.F.Ca.CA.002.09.1.1
GTATGCCGCAGCCGGCCAGCTCGCCGCGTCCGCGCGCCCCAACAATGCCGGCTTTGCCAATTTCCCCATGTCGGTGAAAAGCAGAAAGGCCGTGATCCGCAAGCCGGGCAACTGGCGCTTTGTGGTTTCGGTGCCGCCCGGCTGGCAGGCGAAAAGCGAAAACGACATTCAGTCCCGACACTTCCTGCCGCTGCCGGGTTCGCCGGCCGGGATGGTATCACAGGAGATGCTGCTGCCGGTCGGTCTGGCGCCGCCGCGCCGCGTCAGCGGGCGCGTTGCCGGCGATGGACCCGCGACCCTCTCCGTGTCGGGGGACGGGCACGTCCTGGAGGCGCGGACACTGGCGCCGGGTGCCGTCTTCAGCTTCGACCTGGCTGAAGAAGCCGACACGGTCAGCATCAGTGGCGAAGGCTTGGAGCGGCGGCTGACGCTGTCGCCCTACTCGGCGGATCTCGGCCTGCTGTCCGCGCAACGCGCCGGCATTGCCACTGATGCCGCTCTCGAAACGATCGGTTTCGACGATGTGACGTCGCGCACCTTCAGGAAAATTCCGGCCGGTCATGCCGGATTGGCGTGGCGCAACCTGAATGCGATGGCGCGCGACTACACCAAGGACAGCCAGGGCTATGTCAATGGCAACGTCTCCGGTGACCATGTGCTCTACACCAGCAGCGGGCTGCCTGCCGAATTCAGCTGCGAACGGCCGTTCGGCTTTCACTCGGTCATGCTGAGCGCCGCCTGGCTGGCGTCGGAAGGGGAGGTGGCGCTGATCGAAAGCTGGCTTGGCGAGCAGCTGATTGCAAGCGATCAGATCACGCTGTCGGCGCTGACGCCGTTGCACTATGCCCCGATGCTCAAAGCTGTAACGCGTGTTCGCCTGTCGACGAAGCACTATTGGCAAATGGTCGTGGACGATTTGGTCCTGACACGCTGAGATTTGAGCATGCCAAAGCGGAGCGAATTTCGCCCCGCTTCAATCAGGTTACGTTTACGATCAGCCCGGCACAATGATAATCGAGGCGCCGTTCGACGCTGTGACCGCCGACAGACGGCCCTTTTTCAAGAACGACGGCTTCACATAAATCTTCTTCATTTTCAGACTCTCCTAAAATCCCAGCCTGATGATGCCATACTGCGGCCATCTGTCAACCATGCGAGCTGAAAGCAACAAACAATAAACCCAACAATGCGCGACCAGGGGCCAGGGTCCCTATTCTTTGCTTCGGGCCATCCCAAAACCAATTGCACCTGGAGTTTGCTCTCCAGCGCCGGCGCGATCCGCCAGAGATGCGCCGGATTAAAGCGTGACGCTGCTCGGGGCGTTTGCCGTGACGGCGGAAAGCTTGCCCTTCTTGACGAAGGTCGGCTTCGCGTAAGTCTTCTTCATGGTGTTCTCTCCTGAACTCTCGGCGAGCATGGCAGATGCGCGACATGTGTCAACCAAGCCGGGCGCCGACGGCGGCCCTCCTGGCGCTATCGGCTGGCGGCCAGCGCCTGGCCTCCGGCTCGCTCGACGGCACGGCCCGGCTATGGGGCATGGACACCGGCCACCAGATCGCGCTGTTCGACAGCAAGACCGGCCCGATCTATGCGGGCGTCCGCCGCGGTGCTGACCGGCGGCAATGATCGCACCACCCGCGACTGGCCGCCCGACGGCGGTGACGGCGTCGTGCTGTTTGCCGGCGCGTCGGAATGAGCAAATCTTGATCACCTTGTCCGCCGTGCTATGTAAAGCCCATGCCAGCATCCAGCCTCCCAGACAACGCGCCGCTCATCGTCATCGATCTCCAGACCGGTATGTTCGACGGCGTGCACGAACCGCCGATCCATGATGCGCCAGGCATAGTCGAGCGCACCAAAGCGGTGATCGACTGGGCGCGGGGCGGCGGGCGCAAGGTCGCATTTGTCAGGCATGATGGACCCGAAGGCGATCCGTTGGCACCGGATCAGCCGGGCTGGCCGGTTTGGCCCGCACTTGGCCAAGCTGCGGACGAGCCGACCTTTGCCAAATCCGTGCGCGATGCTTTCAGCAATCCCGCCTTCGGCGACTGGGTTGCCGGGCAGGGTGCGGGTGCTGTCGTGCTCCTGGGCGCGCAGACCGATTTTTGCGTGGCCGCGACGGTCAAGGGCGCGATCGCCAGAGGGCTCGGCGTGACCGTGGTGTCCGATGCGCACAGCACGCTGGACAATGCCAGCGAGAGTGCCGAGCAGGTCATCGTCAGGCACAATGGCGAATTCGCCGAGGCCGGCGTCAATCTGGTGACCACAAAGGCGCTTGTCGGCGGCTGAAGCCCGAACGTCGCCGCAGGCCGCATTATCAGGCAGGCCGGCTTGAGGACTTCGCGAGGGAAGACAGCGCCGGGCGCCTGCCGTGGTCGACGCGGACGGGGGGGGCGCATTGTTGGGATGGCTCGGGCGCCCGCGTCAACCAGGGCGGCTCGTACCGCCGCATTAGCAACATTGCAC
>NZ_RZRR01000840.1:0-2460 GCF_003998555.1 Mesorhizobium sp. M7A.F.Ca.CA.002.09.1.1
GGTCGAGCAAGGCGCCAAGAACACGGAATTGCGCCAATAACCGCGAAGTCCGTGCCCGGCGCGAAAGTCTGTTCGCGCTTTCGCAGCAACCGGCGCGGTGGTAGGGCTGGCCGGGAAATCATGGAATGGATCGCCCCTTGACCAAAGCTCTCCGCCTGCCGCTGATCGAAATCTGTGTCGAAGGCATTGACGGCCTTCTCGCGGCGCAAGCCGCCGGCGCCGACCGGATCGAACTGTGCGCCAGCCTCGTCGAAGGCGGCATCACGCCAAGCCTCGGCACGATCCGCGCCGCCATCGAGCAGGCAAACGTGCCGTTTCACGTCATGGTGCGGCCGCGCGGCGGCGATTTTCTCTACAGTGCGACGGAATATGCCTCGATGCTGGCAGATGTCTCGGCACTGCGCGAACTCGGCGTGCCCGGCGTGGTGTTTGGCTGCCTGAACGCCGATGGCACCATGGACGAGGCGCGCATGAGCGAACTGACGCAGGCCGCCGGCCCCTTGAACGTCACCTGCCATCGCGCCTTCGACATGACGCGCGAGCCGGCCGAGGCGCTCGAATCGCTGATCCGCAGCAAGGTCGGCCGCGTGCTGACCAGCGGCCAGCGTGACACTGCCATCGAAGGCTTGCCGCTGTTGGCGGATCTGGTGCGGCAGGCCGGCGACCGCATCGTCATCCTCGGCTGCGGCGGACTGGATTTGCACAACATTGCCGAAGTGCGCAGCAGAACCGGCCTGTCCGAAATGCATTTTGCCGCCCTCAAGGATGTGCCGAGTGCCATGGACTACCGCAATCCCCATGTCGGCATGGGTGGTTCCGATCTCGATCGCGAGTACCGCAACACGCTGACCGACACAGCGCTGGTGGCGGCAACGATCGCGGCAGCCAAGGCATGACCTCGAGCCCTGCCCCGATAGCCCGTGTATCGGCCCAAGACGAAGCGGCGATCCTGGCGCTCAACAACGAGCATGCCGCCGAACTGTCGTGGCTGGAGGCTGAGCGGCTGTCCTTCCTGCTTGGCGAAGCATTTTACACCAGGCGCATCGGCGATCTCGAAGCCTTCATCATGACCTTCGACCAGGATGCCCGCTACGACAGCCCGAATTTCCTGTGGTTCCGCGAGCGCTATGAGCGCTTCGTCTATGTCGACCGGGTCGTCGTGGCGGCGCACGCACGCGGCCGCGGCCACGCCCGCCGGCTCTATCAGGACCTGTTCGGCCATGTTGAGCGCGCCGGCCACACGCTGGTCACCTGCGAAGTCAACACCGCCCCGCCGAACCCCGCCTCGGATGCCTTTCACGCTGCGCTCGGCTTCGTCGAGGCCGGCGACGCCGTTATCCATGGCGGCAAGAAAGCGGTGCGCTATTACGTCAGGCAGATCAGCGCCTGACAGACCAGGCAGATCCGCGCACGAAGATGAGGACTACTGGAACAGGGCTGTCGCACTCACCAGCGTCATCCAGAACCCCCAGACCAACGGGATGCCGACCAGCAGCCAGGCCAGCGTGAGTTTGATCGAATTCTCGTTGTCTTGCGCCATGGTCGGTCTCCTCAGAGCTGATCCCGAAAAGTGGACTCCGGTTTTCGGAAAAGATCATGCTCAAACAATAAGATAGAGCCCATCCCGATTCTATCGGGATGGAACTGACTCTAAGCCACCGCTGGTTCGGTCTTCATGTGGAAGCGCGCATTGACGGGCCGCATCATCAGGTTGAGCAGGAGGCCGACAACCAGCAGGCCGGCCATGATGTACATGGTGACCGTGTAGGCGTCGGCCTTCGCAACGCCGCTGTCGATCTGGTACTGCCGGATATAATTCACCAGCACCGGGCCAAGCACGCCCGCCACCGACCACGCGGTCAGCAATCGGCCGTGGATGGCGCCGACGTAACGCACGCCGAAGACGTCGCGCAGGTAAGCGGGAATGGTGGCGAAGCCGCCGCCATACATGCTGAGGATGATCCCGTAGAACAGCACGAACAGGAAAACGCTGCCGGTCTGGCCGGTCCACGGCACCGCCGCATAGAGGACGACACCCAGCGCGAAGAAGATGGCATAAGTTGTCTTGCGGCCGATATAATCGCTGGTCGAGGCCCAGAAGAAGCGGCCGAGCATGTTGAAGATCGACAGCAGGCCGACGAAGCCGGCGGCAGCGGCAGGCGTGATGCGTCCCGGAAACATCTCCTGGCTCATCGCCGAGGCCTGGCCGAGCACGCCGATCCCTGCCGTCACATTAAGGCACAGCACGCCCCACAGCAGCCAGAACTGCGGCGTCTTCAACGCATCGTCGAGATGGACATTGGACGTCGTCACCATCGCATTCTGTGCCGCCGGCGGCGTCCATCCGGCAGGCCTCCAGCCCTCCGGCGGCACCCTGACGATAACGGCGCCGATCAGCATGAAGACGAAATAGACGATGCCCAGCACCAGGAAGGTTTCGGCGACGCCGATGTGCTCAGG
>NZ_RZRR01000083.1:0-10488 GCF_003998555.1 Mesorhizobium sp. M7A.F.Ca.CA.002.09.1.1
ATGTACTGCCTTCCGCCCCCATCGCCAGGGCGAGCCAATCGGGATTGACAGGATGGCCTGTGGCCGCCCACATCTGCCCGTCCTCGCGCATTGTCGGCAGCGGCTCGACCGCCATCTGCATGACGCCCGCAATCTCCGCCGACCGCTTCTTGCCGTCTATCCGGTAGCTTATCGGCACCTTCTTGGCGCCAAGATTCGTGCCAATCATGAGTGCCAGCACCGCCATAGGGCCGCCCGCAGCGCCGGTGAAGATGGCACCTAGCGCCTCTGTTTGCCTGTCATCGGCCCGTTCGTCGATATAGGCGGCGGCCGTCCAATTGCCGTTTGCCATAGGACCCGGCGTGTGAGCGACCATCGCGACACTGAGCCCATCCAATCGAACGTCGCCGTAGTTGCCCGTGTTGATATGAAAGACCAAACCGACGTCGCAAACACCTTTCGTCGGCTTCGATGTCAGCTGCGCGTTGGTGGACAGCAGACAAGGACATACGACATCGCAGCTACAATTTTCGAAGTAACTTCCGGACAATTGCCAACGGACTGCCATTTGCACCTCCCACTTGCGTCAGGCGCGTCGGCATATCGCATTGGCGGGGCGGTGCCATTTCACGATTGTTGTAGGAACGGCAAATAGCCCCCGCCTCGACTGACCGGCACGCTAGGGCACATAATTTAAGCCATATCTAATATAGGTTACGCCGTTGCCTGGCACTGTCAAGCCGCGAGCGGCAGGGCTGGCGGCAGGCGCTGCTTGGGATCGCGGTTGAGAGCGCGAGGCTGGGGAGCGAGCCTGATCTCCCCCTCGAGGGGGAGATGTCGCCGAAGGCGACAGAGGGGGCCGCCGCGCGTGGGGCGCTGACCTCTTCTTCGTTCCCGCAGGGGCCCGGCGCTTGATGTGGGGCGACCCCCTCTGGCCTGCCGGCCATCCCCCCTCAAGGAGGGAGATTCGCGGCGTCACCGATTTCGCCAATCACGAGCGCCCCAAAAGGAAAAGGCCGGCCAAACGGCCAGCCCCTTTCCACATGCGCAATCTCCGGTCTCAATATACTTCGCCGGCTAACTAACGCTCCTGCTTCAGCCTTCTGCACAGCTCATCAAGCTGCTCCAGCGACCGGTATGAAACCCGCAAAGTGCCGCCCTTGCCCTTGTGATCCACTGACACAATCATGCCGATCGTATCGGTCAACAGCTTTTCCAGCGCCAGCGTATCGGCGTCCTTTTGCTCCGGACTTGGCGCCGGCTTGGCTTCCTTGGTGCTGCTGGTGCCGGCCGGTATCTGGGCCAGCGCTTCGGCCTGGCGCACCGAAAGGCCCTCTTCGACGATACGCTTGGCAAGGCCGGCCGGATCTTCCGCCGTCACCAGCGTGCGGGCATGGCCCGCCGACAGCGCGCCGTCGACCAGCATGTCGCGGATCACATCCGGCAGCTTCAGGAGCCTGAGCGTGTTGGCGACATGGCTGCGGCTTTTGCCGATCACCTGGCCGAGATCGGCCTGGGTGTAGCCGTGCTCATCGATCAGCTGCTGATAGCCAAGCGCTTCCTCGACCGCATTGAGGTCGGTGCGCTGGACGTTTTCGATGATCGCCAGCTCGAGCGCGGTGCGGTCGTTGACCTCGCGGATGATGACCGGGATCTCGGACAGCCCGGCGCGCTGCGCCGCGCGCCAGCGCCGCTCGCCGGCGATGATCTCGTAACGGCCGGCCTGTGCCGGCGAAGGACGCGCCACCACCGGCTGGACGACGCCGTGTTCGCGGATCGACTGGGCAAGGTCGGTCAGCTCGGCGTCGCCGAAATGCCGCCGCGGATTCTTCGGATTGGGGGTCAGGAACTCGATCGGCACCTTGCCGTCGGCGCTCATGCCTGGTTTTTCAGGCGCAGCTGGGCGATCGATCTCGCCGATCAGCGCCGCCAGCCCACGCCCCAGTCTCTTTCTCGAAAGGTCTTCGCTCATCTTTATTCCAGGTTCCGGATCGTTTCGGTATCGAATCGGCTCTTTAAATTGCAGGGAGTCTAATCAAGCGGCGCGTAACTTGCGCTCGCGGCGGATCACTTCCGACGCCAGTTGCAGATAGGCCTGACTGCCCGAGCATTTCAGATCGTAAAGGATCGCCGGCTTGCCGTAGGACGGCGCCTCGGACACCCGCACATTGCGCGGGATGACGGTCTCGTAGACCTTGTCGCCCATATGCGCCCGCACATCCTGCACCACCTGGTTGGCGAGATTGTTGCGGCCGTCATACATGGTCAGCACGATGCCCTGGATGGTGAGATCCGGATTGATCGAGCGGCGCACCTGCTCGACCGTCTCCAGCAACTGGCTGAGACCTTCGAGCGCGAAGAACTCGCATTGCAGCGGCACAAGAACAGAATCGGCCGCAGCCATTGAATTCAAGGTCAAAAGGTTGAGCGATGGCGGGCAATCGATCAGCACATAGCCAAAGGGTGCGCCGCGCTCGGTCGCGGCGCGCAGCGCATTACGCAACTTGAGCACCCGGTCGGGCGCGGAGGCGATCTCCATTTCAATGCCGAGCAGGTCGAGCGTCGACGGCACGATCGACAGGCCGGGCACCGCCGTCGGGATGGCCGCGGCCTCCAGCTCCAACTCGCCGGTCAACACGTCATAGGAGGACACCGTCCGATCCTTGCGGTCGATGCCGAGGCCGGTGCTGGCATTTCCCTGCGGATCGAGATCGACGATCAGCACCTTTTCGCCGATCGCGGCCAGCGCGGTCGCCAGATTGATGGCGGTGGTTGTCTTGCCGACGCCGCCTTTCTGGTTGGCTACGGTGATGATTCGGGGGCCATTCTTCATCATGGGTTTATGCCAGAAATTCATTTTGGGCGCCAAATCGCCTGTCAGTGACGGATCAGACAGGTCGCAGGTTGGACAATTCCAGGATGACGCCGCCAGCGTCGGTCACACTGGGATGTTCTACCAGATCGAAGGACCATCGGTGAACGCTTTCTTGCACTTCGGTGCGGTAATCCCGGCCTTTGTGGAACAGGCCGCGCGCGCCTGAAATCAGCCAGGGCGCCGACAGGTCCAGCAACGTCGAAAGCGGAGCCAGCGCCCGCGCCGTGACGATCTGCGGCGTCGAAACAAGCGCATGACTGTCGTCGATGCGGCGCGCCACCACCCGCGCCGGCAGGCTGAACTGCCCAATGACGGTCTGCAGGAAGGATGCTTTTTTGCGATTGCTTTCAACCAGATCGATGCTGGCGCCGTCGCGCTCGGCCAGCAGGAAAGCCATGACAAGGCCCGGAAATCCGCCGCCTGAGCCGATATCCACCCAGCGTGTGGCTTGGGGCTCTATGCGCGCGAGCTGCGCGCTGTCCAATATATGACGCTGCCAGACGTCGCCCGAGGTCGATTGCGCCACCAGATTGATGCTGCGATTCCACTTCTGGAACATCTGCTCGAACGCCACCAGCCGATCGAATGTTTCACGTGAAACCGGGCCTGCCGTGTCCTGCAGGCTCGCTAGGGTCATAGAACTCACGCAACATCCTTTTGCAGGCGCTGGGCGCTCTCCGCGTGACGGACATGCGCGACAATGATCGCCAGCGCCGCCGGCGTCATGCCTTCCATGCGCTGGGCATCGGCGATGGAGCGCGGCCGCCGCGCCTGCATCTTCTGCTTCAACTCGTTCGACAGACCCGGCACTCCGGCGAAATCGACCGTCTCGGGGATCAGCCGGCTCTCTTCATGCCGGATCTGCGCCACATCCGTCTTCTGGCGATCGAGATAGACTGAATATTTCGCCTCTGTTTCGAGGCGCTCCGCCGTCTTGCCGTCGATCGCCGCGAATCGCGAATCGATACGACCCAGCCAGGCCACGTCGACGTCGGGATAGGACAGCAATTCATAACCGGACCGGCGCACGCCGTCCCGGTTGATTTCCAGCCCATGACGCGCCGCCTCGTTGGGCGTCATTGTGAGCAACTTCGCCAGCTCCCGCGCTTCATCAAGATTCTGCATGACATCCCCGTAGCGTCGCATTCGCTGCGCCGAGGCGATGCCAAGCTTCGCAGCCACGGGCGTCAGCCGCTCATCGGCATTGTCGGCGCGTAGCGACAGCCGGAACTCGGCCCGCGACGTGAACATCCGGTAGGGCTCCGCAATGCCCCGGCTGGTCAAATCATCGACCATGACGCCGATATAGGCCTCGGTGCGGCTGAGCACGATCTGCTCGCTGCCCGCCGCCCGCCGCGCCGCATTGAGGCCGGCAAGCAAGCCTTGCCCGGCCGCTTCTTCATAGCCGGTCGTGCCGTTGATTTGCCCGGCGAGGAACAGGCCACTGACGCGCTTCGTCTCCAGCGTCTGATGCAGCTCGCGCGGATCGACATGATCATATTCGATGGCATAGCCGGGCTGCAGCATGACGGCTCGCTCCAGCCCCGGAATGGTTTTCAAGATGTCGAGCTGCACATCCTCGGGCAGCGAGGTCGAAATGCCATTGGGATAGACGGTGTCGTCGTCCAGGCCTTCCGGCTCCAGAAAAATCTGGTGCCCGTCCCTGTCCCCGAACTTGACGATCTTGTCCTCGATCGACGGGCAATAGCGCGGCCCAACGCCTTCGATCGATCCGGAATACATGGCCGAGCGACCGAGATTGGCGCGTATCAACTCATGCGTCGCGGTCGTCGTCCGCGTAATGCCGCAATCGATCTGCGGCGTGGTGATACGGTCGGTCATCAGCGAGAACGGCACCGGATCCGCATCCGCCGCCTGGCTTTCCAGCGACGCCCAGTCGATGGTCCGGCCATCGAGCCGCGGCGGCGTCCCGGTCTTCAGCCGTCCAAGCTTGAAGCCGGCGCGGTCCATCGTTGCCGACAGGCCGAGGCTCGCCTGCTCGTTCATGCGGCCGGCGACGATCTTCTTCTCGCCGATATGGATAAGCCCGCGCAGAAAAGTTCCGGTCGTCAGGACGACCGCGCCACAGACCAGGCGCCGGCCGTCGGCTAGGAGAACCGCCGTGATCTGCCCGTCGGCGATCTCGAAGTCCAGAACCTCGCCTTCGACCACGTCGAGATCGTTCTGCTGCCGAATCGCTTCCTGCATGGCAAGGCGATAGAGCTTTCTGTCGGCCTGCGTACGCGGGCCGCGCACCGCAGGGCCTTTGCGGCGGTTGAGCAGGCGGAACTGTATGCCGGCCGCATCCGCCACGCGGCCCATGAGGCCGTCCATGGCATCGATCTCGCGCACCAGGTGGCCCTTGCCGAGCCCGCCGATCGCGGGGTTGCACGACATGACGCCGATCGTGTCGAAACGCAGCGTCACCAGCGCCGTCCTGGCGCCGGCGCGCGCGGCAGCGCTGGCCGCCTCGCAACCCGCGTGGCCGCCGCCCACCACAACCACATCATAGCGATTGGTCATTTCCAAACGTCCTGGACTCAGAAGAATGAGGGACACATGTCCCTGCGGAGCGACGCTGTCAAGAAAACTCCGCGACAAGTTTCACGTGAAACAGCCGCGCCGCTAGTCAGCCCAGTGTTTCACGTGAGTCATCGGGCCGCCTGACACGTTTCACGTGAGTCATGCAGGCGGCGCAGCGCGGTGGTGGCCCAGATGAAGCCTACCCGCCTTCGGGGTTCGTCGAAAATCACGAAGCCATGCAGCAAAGCAACATACGATCTAAAGGGAGCTCACGCCGCAGCGACCCTGTTTCACGTGAGTCATTTCCCGATGCAGAACTGCGAGAAGATCACGTCCAGCATGTCCTCGACGTCGATGGCGCCGACGATTCGGCCGAGGCGATCGGCGGCGAGCCGCAACTCCTCCGCGCGCAACTCCTGCTCGTTCATCCGGCCGTCAGTGGCGCGATGCAGATGGCGGTTGGTCTCGCCAAGCAATTCGACGTGGCGAAGGCGCGACGGCAGGACATCGCCGACGCTGCCGGCTGACTCCGACGCGCGCCGGCCAATCTCCGCCAGCAATTCCTCCACGCCGGTCCCCTCCTCCACCGAGATGACAAGATCATAGTCGGCGGTCGCGTCGGGCACTGCACGGCCGTCGATCAGATCAAGCTTGGTGCCGACAAGCAGGGTGGGCGCCACGGTCGGCAGCTCACCGACATCCCTTGGTTTCGCCATGTCGTGAAGCAACAGCAAGAGATCGGCGCCATGCGCCTTGGCCCTCGCCTTCTCGATGCCGATCGCCTCGACCTTCCCCGGCGCATCGCGCATCCCGGCCGTATCCGTAAGCCGGACACGCAGCCCCTGAAGATCAAGTGTCACTTCAAGCAGGTCGCGGGTCGTGCCTGGTTCATCCGTTACTATAGCGGCATCGCGCCGCGCCAGGGCGTTGAACAGACTCGACTTACCGGCGTTGGGGGCACCGAGGATGACGACCTCAAAGCCGTCGCGAATGATCTCGGCGGCGCGAAATCCGGCGATGTGCCGGTCGATCTCGTCGATCATCGTTCTGACATCAGACCAGACCGCATCCGAAACGGAACCAGGGACGTCTTCCTCGTCGGCGAAATCGATCTCGGCCTCGATCATGGCGCGGGCATGGATCAGCCTGCGGCGCCAGCCGAGATAGAGTTCGCTCTGTACGCCGTCGGCATTCTGCACCGCGAAGCGCCGCTGCGCCTCCGTCTCGGCATTGACGAGATCCGCCAGCGCCTCGGTCTCGACCAGGTCTACCTTGCCGTTCAGAAAGGCGCGACGCGTGAATTCGCCCGGTTCCGCGTGCCTGACGCCGTCAAACCCGGTCATCGTCTCCAGCATTTTTGCCACAACGGCACGGCCGCCATGAACGTGGAATTCCGCGACGTCCTCGCCGGTGAAACTGGCCGGACCGGGAAAGAACACGACCAGCCCGGTGTCGAGCACGGCTCCATCGGGTGCCCGCATCTTGCGCAGAGCCGCCGCGCGGTCCTTAACCATAGCCCCAGCAATCGTTTCGACGACGAATCGAGTCTGTGGGCCGGAAATTCGGATGACGGCGACGCCGGCAGGCAGCCGGCCGCTCGACAGCGCTACGATGGAATCGCCTGAAATCATTTGCCCGCTCTACTGAACCGCCCTAGCTTCACGCCTATCAGCCAATCGCACCCGAGTTTGCCCAGTGACGCTGCCCGCGCAAAACCTGCTTGCCGAAGAAGCCAGCCCCTATCTGCAGCAGCACAGCGGCAATCCCGTCCACTGGCGGGCCTGGTCGCCGGCTTCGCTCGAAGAGGCGAAAGCGCTGGATAGGCCGATCCTGCTCTCGGTCGGCTATGCCGCCTGCCATTGGTGCCATGTCATGGCGCATGAAAGCTTCGAAAACGATGGCATCGCCGCCGTCATGAACCGTCTGTTCGTCAATATCAAGGTCGACCGCGAGGAGCGCCCGGACATCGACCAGATCTATATGGCGGCGCTGTCCTCGATGGGCGAGCAGGGCGGCTGGCCGCTGACCATGTTCCTGACCCCGGACGGCAAGCCGTTCTGGGGCGGCACCTATTTTCCGCGCGAGCCGCGCTACGGCCGCCCCGGCTTCATCCAGGTGATGGAGGCGGTGGACAAGGCGTGGCGGGAGAAGCGGGCGAGCCTCAACCAGAGCGCCGACGGCCTGACGACGCATGTCGAGGCGAGGCTCGCCGGTTCGCATGCCAGAACCGTGCTCGACCGCGCCACGCTGGCGGAATTGGCCAAGGGCATCGACGGCATGATCGACCGTGATCTCGGCGGATTGCGCGGCGCGCCTAAATTTCCCAACGCGCCGTTCATGCAAACGCTGTGGCTGTCCTGGCTGCGTGATGGCAATGCCGCCCATCGCGACGACGTCCTCAACAGCCTCGAACAGATGCTGCGCGGCGGCATCTACGACCACATCGGCGGCGGGCTCAGCCGCTACTCGACCGATGCCGAGTGGCTGGTGCCGCATTTCGAAAAGATGCTCTACGACAATGCCCAGCTCCTCCGCTTCTGCAACTGGGCCTATGCCGCAAGCGGCAATGAATTGTTCCGGGTGCGAATCGAAGAGACGATCGGCTGGCTGCTGCGCGAAATGCGCGTCGACGGCGGTGCCTTTGCCGCCAGTCTCGATGCCGACAGCGACGGCGAGGAAGGTCTGTTCTACACCTGGAGCCGCGACGAGATCGAAGCCGCCCTTGGCGACGATTCCGCATTGTTTTTCAAGCACTTCACGCTCTCCAGCCCGCATGGCTGGGAAGGCGAGCCGGTCGTCCACCAAACCTGGTCCCAGCAATCGCAATATGTGATCCACCGCGAAGAGATCAGCGCGCTCAAGGCGAAACTCCTTGCTGTCCGGGAAGAGCGGGTCAGGCCCGGCCTTGACGCAAAGACCCTCATCGACTGGAACGGCCAGATGATCGCGGCGCTTGCCGAGGCCGGCCGGGCGCTGGCGCGGCCTGACTGGATCGATGCGGCGGCAAAGGCCTTTGCCCATATCAGCGCTGCCAGCCGCGACGGCCGCCTGCCGCATTCGATGCTCGGTGCCAGAAAACTGTTCCCTGCTTTGTCCAGCGACTATGCCGCCATGGCCAACGCAGCGATCTCGCTGTTCGAGGCCACTGGAAATTGGAGCTATGTCGACCAGGCCGGCCAGTTTGTCGAGCAGCTCGAGCATTGGCACGCCGACGCCGAGAAGACAGGTTACTACCTGACTGCTTCCGACAGCACCGACGTGCCGATCCGCATCCGCGGCGATGTCGACGAAGCCATTCCGTCCGCCACCGGCCAGATCATCGAGGCGCTGGTCAGGCTCGCCTCCGTCACCGGCAATCTCGAGCTGCAGGAGAGAGCCTGGCACGTCGCCGAGCATGCCGCCGGCCGCGCGGCGCAGCAGGCCTATGGCCAGGCCGGCATCGTCAATGCCTGCGCGCTGGCGATCGAGCCGCTCAAGCTGGTGTTGGTGGATGAGTTCACAGATCCAAAGCTCGTTCCGGTTGCGAATCGAAACCCGGACCCGCGCCGCATCGACATCGTCGTGCCGATCGGTACGGCAGCGAATCGATCCTTGCTACCCGGTGGAATCCTGCCGCCGACCGACAAGGCAGGTGCATGGTTGTGCACGGGGCAGGTTTGTTTGCCGGCGGTGACGGATGCTGAAGAGCTCGAGCGATTGTTGCGACGGCGATAGTTTTGCTAACCGCCGGCGAGAGACGCCCCCCTCTGGCCTACCGGCCATCGCCCACTCAAAATGGGGAGATCGGCAGCTTCGCTGTTCCGTTCACCTTACGGCGTTGATAATTGCCGAAAACGACCAAGGGCGTAATCTCCCCCCTAGAGGGGGAGATGCCCGGCAGGGCAGAGGGGGGCGCGAAGGATCGCTACCCCATCCCCTTACGTGTTCATCGAATCGAAGAAATCCGCATTGGTCTTGGTCTGCTTCAGCTTGTCGATCAGGAACTCGATCGCGTCGGTGGTTCCCATCGGCGCCAGGATGCGGCGCAGCACGAAGATCTTTTGCAGGTCCTGCTTGGAAACCAGCAGGTCTTCCTTGCGGGTGCCGGACTTCAGGATGTCCATGGCCGGATAGATGCGCTTGTCGGCCACCTTGCGGTCGAGCTGGATTTCGCAGTTGCCGGTGCCCTTGAACTCTTCGAAGATGACTTCGTCCATGCGGCTGCCGGTATCGATCAGCGCGGTGGCGATAATGGTCAGCGAACCGCCTTCCTCGATGTTGCGGGCGGCGCCGAAGAAGCGCTTCGGCCGCTGCAGCGCGTTGGCGTCGACACCACCGGTCAGCACCTTGCCGGATGACGGCACGACGGTGTTGTAGGCGCGGCCGAGACGGGTGATCGAATCGAGCAGGATGACGACGTCGCGGCCATGTTCGACCAGGCGCTTGGCCTTCTCGATGACCATTTCGGCGACCTGCACGTGGCGCACCGCGGGCTCGTCGAAGGTCGAGGAGATCACCTCTCCCTTCACCGAGCGCTGCATGTCGGTCACTTCTTCCGGCCGCTCGTCGATCAGCAGCACGATCAGATAGCATTCCGGGTGGTTGGCGGTGATCGAGTGGGCGATGTTCTGCATCAGAACCGTCTTGCCGGTACGCGGCTGCGCGTTGATCAAGGCGCGCTGTCCCTTGCCGATCGGCGCCACCAGGTCGATCACACGGGCCGATATGTCCTTGGTGGTGACATTCTCGATCTCCATCTTCAGCCGCTTGGTCGGATAGAGCGGCGTCAGATTGTCGAAGTGGATCTTGTGACGGATCTTCTCGGGATCGTCGAAATTGATGGTGTTGACCTTGAGCAGCGCGAAATAGCGCTCGCCCTCTTTCGGGCTGCGGATCGGCCCTTCGACAGTATCGCCGGTCTTCAGCGAAAAGCGCCGGATCTGCGACGGTGAAATATAGATGTCGTCGGGACCTGGCAGGTAATTGGCGTTGGCGGAGCGCAGGAAGCCGAAACCGTCCTGCAGCACCTCGACCACGCCATCACCGATGATCTCGATCTCCTGGGCGGCCAGCTTCTTCAGGATCGCAAACATCACCTCCTGCTTGCGCATGACGCTGGCGTTTTCGACCTC
>NZ_RZRR01000841.1:0-2454 GCF_003998555.1 Mesorhizobium sp. M7A.F.Ca.CA.002.09.1.1
TGGCGCAGCTCGGCCCATCCGGCGGGGCCAAGGCGATCGCTGAGCTGGGCCGCCACCCCCTGTTCGACAAGGGTCAGCGCGTCGTAAATCTCCATTGCCTCCTGCATGCTTGGCCTGGCGACGAAGGCGCCGCGGTTGCGCTCGATCTGCCCCAGCCCGTCATCGGCGAGCCGTATCAGGGCCTGACGCACCACGATGCGGCTGACATCGAATATCTCGGCAAGCTCGCGCTCGCCGAGCTTGCAGCCGGGCACCAGCCGATGGTCGATGATGGCGCGGGTCAGCGTGTCCGCGATCGTCTGGGAGCGGCTGCTCAAGGCACGGTTCTCCGCCTTTGCGACGACATGATCAGCAGGCTTTCCATGATGAAGACATGACGCTTCGGGATGTGCCATATCCCAGGTTCAGGTTTTCCATATCGGAATTCAATCATCATAGTCTGTCAACACAAAAAATGATTTTGGCTGACAAAAAATCATTGATTGGTATCCAATCTTGTGATTTCGTCATTGCGAAACGTCAGGCTAGGTTCGTGGTGAAGGGCTAGCCGAGTTGGGAGGGATGCCGATGGCAACCCGTTGCGTCGACCGCGAGCTTCTGAACGACTGGCATATCGTCGCTGACCAGGAATCGCTCAGCCAGGATGTGCCCTTTTCGACCCGTCTGCTTGGGGTCGATCTCGTCGTTCGAAAACATTCAAACAAGATCGAAGTCGTTCGCAACGATACCGGCGACGTGTTGAAGAGCGCCGAGCGCTATGGCTTCGTCTGGACCTGTCTGGACAAACCCTGGCGCGACATCATCTACATCCCCGAGGCCAACGAGGCGGATCGACATCTGGTCAGCGGCGGCTCGATCGCGGTCAAGGTGTCGGGCCTTCGCGCCGTCGAGAATTTTCTCGACATGGGGCATTTCCCCTTCATCCACACAGGCTGGCTCGGCGAGGAGCCGCATACCGAGGTCGTGCCTTACAAGGTGGAAATCACGCCCCAGGACGAGGTGCTGGCGACCGAATGCAAATTCTACCAGCCCATCGCGTCGCCGACCGCGAAGGAAGGGTTCGTCGTCGAGTACATCTACAAGGTGATCCGGCCCTATACGGTGGCGCTCTACAAGAGCAATCCGATCCAGAAGGGGAGGCTGGATGTCATCACGCTGTTCGTGCAGCCGGTCGACGAGGAGAACTGCGTCGCGCATCCCTATCTCTGCTACCTCAAGGAGGGCATGGATGCGGCGACGGTGCGCAGTTTCATGCAATTGATCTTCGCGCAGGACAAGCCGATCCTGGAAAACCAGGTCCCCAAGCGCCTGCCGCTCGATCCGCGCGCCGAGACGCCGATCCGCGCCGATGCCGTCTCGGTTTCCTATCGGCGCTGGCTGCGTGACAGGGCGGTCACCTATGGTGCGATACCGGCACAGATCTGATGACGTCCGAGGGTATTTGAAGGGATAACATGATGACGAAATGCGCTGATCCCGTGATCCTCAATCTCTGGCATCCCGTGGGCGCCATCGCGGAAGCTGCTCCCGGCGCCGTCCAGGAGACCGTTCTGCTCGAGGAGCGCCTCAGCTTTGCGGTGGACGCGGATGGCGAGCCCGTCGTCTGGCGCTCGCGTCCCGATGTGCAAAGGGCTGACCATATTCCACCCGCCGACAGGCTGCCTGCAATAAGCGCCTATGGCTATGTCTGGACTTCGCTCGGGTCGCCGCCGGCCGAGCTGTTCCCGATCCCCGAATATCAAGAGCCGGACCGCCGCAAGCTCAATGCGGCAACGTTCGGCGTCAACGTCTCGGCGCCACGCGCCATCGAGAACTTTCTCGACATGGGCCACTTCCCCTATGTGCATACCGACATACTCGGCGTCGAGCCGCATACCGAAGTCAAGGAATACGACGTCGAGATCTCCGTCGATCGCGACGAGATCCTGGCCACGCGCTGCCGCTTCTTCCAGCCGATGGCGTCGACGGCGTCCGATGGCGGCGCCGACGTCGACTACGTCTATCGCGTGCCGCATCCCTATTGCTCGGTGCTCTATAAATCGAGCCCGGTCGACGAGACCCGGCGCGATGTCATCGCCGTCTTCCTGCAGCCGGTCGACCAGGAGCATGTGCGCGCCCACATGCTGCTTTGCGTGCTCGACGAAGACAATGAAGACAAGGTGATCAAGCGTTTCCAGCAGACGATCTTCGGCCAGGACAAGCCGATCCTGGAAAACCAGGTGCCGAAGCGCCTGCCGCTCGATCCGCGCGCCGAGACGCCGATCCGCGCTGACAAGTCGGCCATCGCCTACCGGCGCTGGCTCAGCCAGAAGGGCGTGACCTACGGGGTCATCCCGGCTGCAGCCTGACAGACATTTTGGAGACGATTGATGTTGGAAGAAGCCAGAAGCCGGTGGCATCCGATCGCCGCTGCCCATGATTTGCCGTTTCGCCACGTTTTCCACGGCCAGTTGC
>NZ_RZRR01000842.1:0-2449 GCF_003998555.1 Mesorhizobium sp. M7A.F.Ca.CA.002.09.1.1
CAGAAAATATGCCCAAGGCAAGTCTGGTTCACAATGCAGGGAAGCACGATCTCAGGGGTCGGGGCGCGGGACGGCGCTCTTCGCATCGAAGTGGAAAACCGCCATGCCTCTTGCTCTCTACGCCCTCGCCGCCGGTGCCTTCGGCATCGGCGTCACCGAATTCGTCATTATGGGTTTGCTGCTCGATGTCAGCAAGGATCTCGGCGTTTCGATCTCGGCTGCCGGCCAGCTCATTTCGGGCTATGCGCTTGGCGTCGTCATCGGCGCGCCGTTGCTGACCATCGCCACCGGCAACTGGCCGCGCAAGACCGTGCTTCTGGCGCTGATGGCGATCTTCACGCTCGGCAATCTCGCCTGCGCGTTGGCGCCCGACTACTGGACGCTGATGGGCGCCCGCATCATCACCGCCTTTGCCCACGGCACTTTCTTCGGCGTCGGCTCGGTGGTCGCCACCGGCTTGGTCGCGCCCAACAGACAAGCCTCGGCGATCGCGCTGATGTTCACCGGCCTGACCATCGCCAACATCCTCGGCGTGCCCTTCGGCACATGGCTCGGCCAGGCCTTCGGCTGGCGCGCGACCTTCTGGGCCGTGACAGTGGTCGGTGTGGCCGCCTTCGCCGTCATCCTGGCTCTGGTGCCACGCAGCCGGACGGCGCCCGAAAAGAGCGACCTGCGCGCCGATCTCGCCGTTTTGCGCCGCACCCCCGTCCTGCTCGGCCTCGCCACCACCGTGCTCGGCTATGCCGGCGTCTTCGCCGTCTTCACTTATATCGCTCCGTTGCTGACCGAGATAAGCGGCTTCAAGGAAGCAGCCGTGTCGCCGATCCTGCTCGTCTTCGGCGGCGGTCTCATCGCCGGCAATTTGCTTGGCGGCAAGGTCGCCGACCGCTGGCTTGGCCGTCCGTGCTGGGCAGCCTCGTGGTGCTGGCCCTGGTGCTCGCAACGATGACCTTCGCCATCCACAGCCAGGTGATGGCCGTCATCTATGTCGGCCTGCTCGGTGCCGCCGCCTTTGCTACCGTGGCGCCGCTGCAGATGTGGGTGCTGGACAAGGCGCAAGGTGCCGGCCAGAGCCTCGCCTCGTCCTTCAACATCGCCGCTTTCAATCTCGGCAACGCCGCAGGCGCCTGGCTTGGCGGCGCGGTGATTGCCCACGGCCTTGGTCTGGGTTCCCTCACCTGGGTCGCCGCCCTGCTGCCGCTCACGGCACTCGGCGTGGCGGGCCTGGCGCTGCGTCTCGATCGCACCCCGGCGCTCGGCGCACCTGCCTCCATCCGCTCGTGACTACCCTCGGCAAACCCGCTTCCGACACCCTTCATACCACCAGGAGTAAAAAGATGGATTATCGACGTCTCGGTGCATCGGGCTTGAAAGTGCCCGCACTCTCCTTCGGCGCGGGAACCTTTGGCGGTTCCGGCCCGCTGTTCGGCGCCTGGGGCAACAGCGACGCCAGGGAAGCGCGGCGGCTGATCGACATCTGCCTGGAGGCCGGTGTCAATTTGTTCGACACGGCCGACGTCTATTCGAACGGCGCTTCTGAACAGGTGCTTGGCGACGCGATAAAAGGCCGCCGCGATGCCGTGCTGATCTCGACCAAGACCGCGCTGCCGATGGGCGATGGGCCGGGCGATTACGGCTCGTCACGTTCGCGGCTGATCAGATCCGTGGATGATGCGCTGAGGCGCCTCGGCACCGACTACATCGACCTTTTGCAGCTACACGCCTTCGATGCCGGCACGCCGATCGAGGAGGTGCTGTCGACGCTGGACAACCTGATCCGTGCCGGCAAGCTGCGCTATGTCGGCGTCTCCAACTTCTCCGGATGGCAAGTGATGAAGTCGTTGGCGCAAGCCGACAGCCAAGGCTATCCGCGCTATGTCGCCCATCAGGTCTACTATTCGCTGGTCGGCCGCGACTATGAGTGGGAGCTGATGCCGCTCGGCCTCGACCAGGGCGTCGGTGCATTGGTGTGGAGCCCGCTTGGCTGGGGCCGCCTGACCGGCAAGATCCGCCGTGGCCAGTCCCTACCGGAAAAGAGCCGGCTGCACGACACGGCAAGCTTCGGTCCGCCGGTCGAGGACGAGCATCTCTATCGAGTGATGGATGCCCTCGATGTCGTGGCCGAGGAAACCGGCAAGACCGTGCCGCAGATCGCCATCAACTGGCTGCTGCAGCGCCCGACCGTATCGTCGGTCATCATCGGCGCCCGCAACGAGGAGCAGTTGCGCCAGAACCTCGGCGCCGTCGGCTGGACCTTGACGCCGGGGCAGATAAGGCAGCTCGACGCGGCAAGCGAAGTCACCGCGCCCTACCCGTACTTCCCGTATCGGCGGCAGGAAGGCTTTGCCCGGTTGAACCCGCCGGTGGTTTGAGCGCATCGGGCCGTCATGGCGCAAGGTTCGCGGGCCAGCGCCCCCCTCTGGCCTGCCGGCCATCTCCCCCTCAAGGG
>NZ_RZRR01000843.1:0-2445 GCF_003998555.1 Mesorhizobium sp. M7A.F.Ca.CA.002.09.1.1
AATTGGTGATGGTGCCGCCGAGGATCGTGATCGAGCCCGTATTGTTGGTCAGGCTGACATCGGTGCCCGCGACATTGGTCGCCACCAGATTGGTGATGGTGAAGGTCGATGACGAAGCGTTGATTGCAAGGCCGTTGATGCCGGCAGCGGTGCCGCCGACAGTGACATTGCCACCCAGGAACTGGCCGCCCGAGACGGCATTGAAGTTGAGCGCCGTGGCCGTCGCAACGCCTGTCGTGATGCTGTCGAACGCCATGCCGCCGGTGCCGATGGTGATGCCGTCGAGATTGATCGCCCGGCCGGTGCCGGTGGTGATCTGCTCCGTGCCCGCGGCCGCGACTGTGATCGTGCCGCCCCCGGTGGCATCGAAGCCGGTACCGGTCGTCGTGGTCAGGTCCAGCCCGCCGGTGAATTTCACCGTGCCGCCGGTGTTGGCGGACAGGTCGATCGCGTTGGCCGAGCCCGTGCTGGCGGTGATCTTGCCGCCGAAGGTGGCGGTGCCGCCGGTCTGGCCGATGATCCTGACCGCGTTGGCCGCATTGGCCTGGTCGATCGTGCCGTTGTAGGTGACGTTGGGCACCGCACCGTTGATGTTGAAGGCTACATCGCCCGTGTTGGTGATGGAACTCGCGGCCGCGAAAGTCAGCGTGCCGCTCGAGCCGCTCCAGATGGCCACGCCCCTGCCGCCGCCACTGATGTCGAGATCGTCGAAGGTGGCGATGCCGTCGAAATTGTTGGCGAACAGCCCGACGCTGGCGGCACTGGTAATCTTGGTGTTGCCGGTGAAATCGACGGTCGCGTTCGAATCGACAAGCACGATGCCGGTTTGAGATGCGGTCTGGACGGTCAGGTCGTCGACCGAGACCGTGCCGGTCACACCATTGAGGTAGAGGCCGGACCCGACATTGCTGGCCGTCACGCCCTGGACGGTCAGGCCGTTGATGCCCAGGCCGTAGATCGCCGAGCCGGAACCCCCGGAAACGTTGAAATCGAGCAGCGTGTTGCCGTTGCCCAGCGTCACGACATTACCGCCGCCGGAACTGGTCAGCGTCGCCGCACCCGCTGAATCCGATATGGATTCGTCATGATGGATGTTGGTGCCGGTGACATTCAACGGCACCCCGCCGAGCGAGAACGCGCGGTCGTTGCCGAACGAGGCCAGTTCCTGTCCGTCGCTCAGCGAGAAGCCGGTGGCGTCGTCGATTGTCCCGCGGTTGACCAGGACAATGATGGCGTCGCTGGCGGTAATGCTGTCGGCATATTCGATCGAGGCGAGGTCGGTGATCGACGTGCCGCCGCCCGAAGCCCCGGCCGCAACGAAGATGTAATTGCGCAGATCGTAAAGTTGCGGGCCGGTAAACGCGGTCGTGCCGAAAGCGTAGTGGCCGCTGCCCTCATTGAGCCCGCGCGCATCGAGCGAGGCGGTGATGCCGGAGATGGAGCTGGAATTGCCGCCGAAGGTAAATTCGGCGTTGGCCGTGGCGCCCGGCGTGCCGGCAATGCCCAGCCGCACGCCGGTATCGACATTGGTGATGACGCCGCCATCGGTGATGATGATCACCGCGCCGCCAACGCTCGGCGACGTCAGATCGATGCCGATCGAGCCGGCAGCACCGGTGCCGGTGATGCTGAGCGACTGCGCGGTGAAATTGGTCTTGGATCCGGAGAAGTCGAGGCCGGTGCCGACACCCAGTCCGGAGATGACGATGTTGCCGGCGACCACCGCCGCATTGACGCCGGCAAACGAGATGCCGTCGGCGCCGGGGTTGGTGATGCTGATGTCGCCGAAGCGGATCGTCGCCGGCGAATCCGAAATGGCGATCGCCGGTCCGGTCGTGTTGGAGATCGTCGTCGCACCGTTGACGGTGAAGTTGCCCGCGACATTCTCCAGCACGACACCCGACGTGCCGCCGCTCTGGCTGATCGAGTCCAGCACCACATGGGCGGTGATCGGATCGATGAAGACGGCGGTGCCGCCATTGCCTGACACGGTGCCGCCGGTGGTGGTGAACGTGCCTCCGGTCGACGTGCCCTGCACGGTGATGCCGCGGTCGGTATTGTCCTGCGCATTGACGGTGGCGAAGGTGTAGGTGCCCTTGCCGGTGATATCGAGACCGTCGTCGAGATTGCCCTGCAGCAGCGTCGTGCCGGTGAAATTGTAGGTGCCGTCGCCGTCGATGTGCAGGCCGTCGAGGCCGTTGCCGGTGGCGGTGAAGTTGGAGTCGGTGATGCCGGTCGAACTGCCCGTGAAGTCGGCGCCGTTGCCGCCCGCACCGGTGACCGTCACATTGGTCAGCGTCGCGCCGGTGATGTTGTTGCCGAAGATGCCGTCGCCGCCGCCGGTGATGATGATACCGCTGAGCGTGTTGCCGTTGCCGAGCGTAAAGACGGGGTTGGCGACGTTGGTGCCCTGGATCGTGCCGTCGCTGCCGCCCAGGTTGAAGG
>NZ_RZRR01000844.1:0-2444 GCF_003998555.1 Mesorhizobium sp. M7A.F.Ca.CA.002.09.1.1
GATGACCATGGCCGCGACGAAAGTTGTGCCGGTGCGCAGCAGCATGATCGTCCATGCGCCACCGTCGGCGAGGCGGATCAACGGTATGTCGACAGTCAGCGTGAGCCCGCCGATGGCGGTTATCAAAAGACCTTTCTGGTGATCGTGATGAGAGGACATGCAGGAACTTTCGCAATGAAATGCAGGCTGGCGGCCGGCCGGTGCAATGGCGCACTCTCTCCAGCCAACCGGCTGAAAGACCAGCATCCCCTGCCTTGAAACAGTTTAAAGGCGGACCTTGGAAAAGCTCAGCGTGAAACCGCTTCGTTGGTGTAGCGCTCCCAGCCCTTGGGGCCGAGATGCTCCTGCGGCATGAAGCGCATCTTATAATTCATCTTGCGCGAGCCGTTGACCCAGTAGCCGAGATAGACATGGGGCAGGCCCATCGCCCTGGCGCGGGCGATGTGGTCGAGGATCATGAACGTGCCGAGCGACCGCTCCTCGAAATCGGGATTGAAGTAGGAGTAGACCATCGACAGGCCGTCGGCCATCTTGTCGGTGAGCGCCACCGCGATCAGCTCGCCCTGTCCCTTGCCGGTGATGAAGGTGTCAGGTCCGCGCCGCCGATATTCGATCACCTTGGTGTCGACATGGGTGTCCTCGACCATCATCGCATAGTCGAGCACCGTCATGTCGGACATGCCGCCACGGCGGTGGCGGGCGTCGAGATAGCTGCGGAACAGGGAATATTGTTCGGTCGAGGGCTCGGCATTGTGCATGTAGCCGACGAGATCGGAATTGTGCTGCAGCACGCGCTTCATGTTGCGGCTGGCGACGAATTCCTGGGCGAGGATGCGTACCGAAACGCAGGCGCGGCAGGTCTCGCAGGCCGGCCTGTAGGCGATGTTCTGCGAGCGCCGGAAGCCGCCTTGCGTCAACAGGTCGTTCATCTCCGCCGCCTTGTCGCCAACCAGGTGCGTGAACACCTTGCGCTCGAACTGGCCGTCGAGATAGGGGCACGGCGACGGCGCGGTCAGGAAGAACTGCGGCGACTGGGTCGGATGCTGCGTCATCGAGCCTTGGAAACACTCCTTCGAATCGCTCTACCTTTGGCGCGGATGGCGAAAAATTCAACAGGATTATGTGGGCGCGGTCGACTCGACGCCTTCACATTTGTGCTCAATCGGTAGCGACTGCTCTTCAGAGGGCCGTTTCAGCGGTCGGTGCGGCTGACGACCGTGCCAAGTAAAAGATCGTGCAAGGTGCGTTTGCGGTCGGAAAACAGCGTTACCAGCAGGACAAGCGGCGACAGGATGACATTGCCGGCCCAGAACAGCACCGAATGGACAACCGCAGTGAGGCCGTCGATCGGCCTGCCGTCGAGCCGGTCGAGCCGGATGCCCATCATCTTCATGCCCGTGGTGGCCTGATCGGTGCTGCCCAGCGTGTTCCAGATGTAGAGGATGGCCACAGTCGGCAACAGGATGCCGAACAGCATCCAGCCAAGCCCGAGGGTCAAGAGCCCGAGGAAGAACACCAGAATGGCAAACGGGATGGTGAGCAGCGCGACGATGACATAGTCGATCATGAAGGCGAAGATGCGCTTCGTGCGCACGCCGTCATAGGCCCTGACATCGTCGAGCCTGCTGGTGATGATTTCGCCGTCGAGAACGCGCGCGTTCATGTCATTTCCTCGTAACAGGGCCACGGCATAGGGTGCGGACCGCTCAGCCATGAAATGGTGAAGGCCTGTGGCGGAATCAAGATCGCGCTTCCAGCGGTGCTCCAGCTTCGATGGCGTCGGGCCCGATGTGAACTGGTTGAATTTGCGGCGCGGATAGCATTAGCTTGTTGCGGCGCAGCAGAGCGCACAGGGGACGGGGCAATATGGACTACGACATGCTGGTCATCGGCAGCGGCCCTTCCGGCCGCCGTGCCGCGGTGCAGTCGGCCAAGCTCGGCAAGTCCGTGCTGGTGGTCGACCGCGGCCGGCGTCTGGGCGGTGTCTCGGTGCATACCGGGACCATCCCATCGAAAACGCTGCGCGAAACGGTGCTCAATCTTTCGGGCTGGCGCGAGCGCGGCTTCTACGGGCGCGGCTACCGGGTCAAGCAGGATATCTCGGTCGGCGATCTGGTCGAGCGCCTGCACAAGACGCTCGACCATGAGGTCGAGGTGCTGCAGCACCAGTTCATGCGCAACACGGTCAAGAGCGCTCGCGCCGCGGTGAAATTCCTTGGCCCCAACAAGGTCAGCCTGACATCAGACACTGGCGATTACAGCGAGGTCGGTTTTACCAATGCGCTGATAGCGGTCGGCACCAGGCCGCACCGCCCGCGCGACGTGCCTTTCGACAAGACCCGCGTCTTCGACAGCGACGAGATGCTGGAGCTTGATCGCTTGCCGCGCACGCTGACCGTGATCGGCGCCGGCGTCATCGGCGTCGAATATGCGACGATCTTTTC
>NZ_RZRR01000845.1:0-2443 GCF_003998555.1 Mesorhizobium sp. M7A.F.Ca.CA.002.09.1.1
TGAATGACTGTTCCGCCGCCGAATGGTCGTCGAGCATCAGCTCGTCTTCAAGCGACATTGCCACCGCATCGTCGAATTCGTCATCGGAGGCAACCGGCTCGACAGAAGCGGGCGTATCGGCAACGCTGTACAGGGCCTCTTCGGCTTCCTCATCGATCCGAAGGTCCTGGTCGAGCGAGGCGGCAAGCTCGTCCGCCATCGACTGATCGTCCTCGAAGGGGGACACGTCCTCGAGCGAACCGGCGACGGCATCGCCAATGTCGGACGCGAAAGCGGGCTCGACGGACGGCACGGCTTCAGCGGCGACCGCATGGCTGGCGCCGGCGACGTGGTCGTCGATCTCAGCCATGTCCAGTTCGAAATCGTCGTCGAGCGACACCGAAAGCTCGTCGTCCATCGCGCTGGCGTCAGCCGCTTCGAATGCCGGCTCATGCACGAAAGTCGGCTCATGAGCCTGAACAACCGGAGCGGCGTCGCTGTCGTCAGCGCCGAACTCGCCCATCATTTCTTTCTCGAGATCGATATCGAAATCGCCCTCTTCGAGCCCGTGATCGGCGGCTGGGGCCTGCGGCTGGGCGGGCGATTGCGGCCTGACCGGCTGGCGCGGGTCGAATCCCATGATCCTGGTCAGTTCCGCGAACGGATCATCCTCAGCGATGTCGTTGTTGTCGGCTACTCTCAGCTGGGTTCTGTCTGCCATTATTGTTCCCGAACTCGCACTCATTCGGACGCCATGGACGTCGCGTAGGGTTGGCCCTTACCAGCGCAATGTGGGCAAAAGGTGACAGGTTATTTAGTCAAACCTAACGCATTTCAGTGGGCGCGGCGGCCCCGATCAACGTCAGGCCGGACGTCAAAACGTCCGAAACAGCCTGCACCAGCCCTAGTCTGGCATGCGTCAATTGTCGGTCGTTAACCTTAACAAAACGTAAGTCCGGATTATCCGTGCCACGGTTCCAGTGCCCGTGGAAGCTGGAAGCCAGATCATAGAGGTAAAATGCCAGCCGATGCGGCTCGAGCGCAAGGGCGGCGGACTCGATCAGCCGCGGGTATTCGGCAAGCTTGCGGATCAGGCCGATCTCGCCCTCGTCGGTCAGCAATGCCGCGGCGGACGCCAGGCTGTTGCGGTCGAAATTGGCTTCGCCCAGTTGCTCGCTCGCCTGCCGGAACACCGAATGACAGCGCGCCGAGGCGTACTGGACATAGAACACCGGATTGTCCTTGGACTGCTCGGTCACCTTGGCGAAATCGAAATCCAGCGGCGCATCGTTCTTGCGATAGAGCATCATGAAGCGGATCGCGTCGCGGCCCACCTCCTCCACCACTTCGCGCAGCGTCACGAAATCGCCCGACCGCTTCGACATACGCACCGGTTCGCCCTCGCGAAACAGCTTGACCAGATTGCAAAGCAGCACGGTGAGCTTGACCTCTTCGCCGGCAATCGCCCGCGCCAGGGCTTCCAGCCGCTTGACGTAGCCGCCATGGTCGGCGCCGAGCACATAGATCAGGTCGACGAAGCCGCGATCGACCTTGTCCTTGAGATAGGCAACGTCGGCGGCGAAATAGGTGAATGAGCCGTCCGACTTGACCAGCGCCCGGTCCATGTCGTCGCCGACCGCGGTCGAGCGGAACAGCGTCTGCTCGCGGTCCTCCCAATCGTCGGGTTTCTCGCCCTTGGGCGGCGGCAGCTTGCCCTTGTAGATATGGCCCTTCAGCGTCAGATCGTTGATCGCGGATCGGATCTTCCTGGCATTGTCGGCGTGCAGCGTGCGCTCGGAGAAGAACACGTCGTGATGCACGTTGAGCATCGCCAGGTCCTCGCGGATCATCGCCATCATCGCATCGATGGTGCGATCCTTGACGATGGCGAGCGCCTCGTCATCGGGCATCTGCAGCAGCGAGCGGCCGAATTCCGCGACCAGCGCCTGACCAACTGGCACCAGGTAATCACCCGGATAAAGCCCGCTCGGAATCTCGCCGATGTCGTCACCCAGCGCTTCGCGGTAACGCAGGAATGCGGAACGGCCGAGCACGTCGATCTGCGAGCCGGCGTCGTTGATGACGTATTCTTTGGTCACGTCGTAACCGGCGAAGGCCATCAGATTGGCAAGTGCATCGCCGACGACAGCACCCCGGCAATGGCCGACATGCATCGGTCCGGTCGGATTGGCCGAGACATATTCGACATTGGTCTTCCTGCCGCCGCCAACCATCGAGCGGCCATAGTTGCGGCCCTCGCCGAGCAGTGCGGTCAGATGTGTCTGCCAGAAGCCGTCCTTCAGCCTGAGATTGACGAAACCGGGGCCGGCCACCTCTGTTGCCGCGACATCCTTGTCGTCGCGCAGCGCCTGCGCCAGTCTTTCGGCCAGCGCGCGCGGGTTCTGGCCGGTCGGCTTGGCCAGCACCATTGCCGCATTGGTCGCCAGGTCGCCATGGCTGGCGT
>NZ_RZRR01000846.1:0-2442 GCF_003998555.1 Mesorhizobium sp. M7A.F.Ca.CA.002.09.1.1
CCCGCCAGCCAAGCGCCGGGTTCTCTTCCTGGATCGCGCCCTTGAAATAGGGCAGCACCTTGTCGCCGCCAATGTCGATGGTGCGGAAGGTGACGGGCTTGCCGCGCGCCGCTTCGAGCACGTCGCGGTAGAGCTTTTCCTGGGCCTCGGCCCGGGGAAAGGTGGAAGCGACCATGAATTGCAATTCGGTGCGGAACAGACCGATGCCGGCCGCACCCGCTTCGGCAAGCTGCGGCAGGTCGACGGCGAGACCGGCATTCATCAGCAAATCGACCTGGACACCATCCCTGGTCGTCGACGGCTTCTTGCGCAGTTCGCGGTAGACCTCTTGCCGGCGCGCCCTGAAACGCACTTTTTCGGCATAAGCGGCCTCGAGATCGGGCTGCGGCCGTAAATGGATCACGCCCTCCTCGCCGTCGACGATGATGGCATCGCCGTTTTCCGCCATGGAAACAGCGCCCTTCATCTGGCCGGCGACGGGGATGCCCATGGCACGCGCGACGATGACGACGTGGCTGGTCGCTGCACCGTCCTCGAGCACCAGCCCGCGCATCTTGTCGCGGGGATAATCGAGCAGTTCGGCAGCCCCCATCGAACGGGCGACGATGATGGCGTCCTTAGGCAGCGATGCCGCGACATCTTCCGGCCCGCGCCCCATCAGCTGGCGCAGCAGGCGGTTGGCGAGGTCGTCGAAATCGCTCATCCGCTCGCGCAGATAGGGATCGGTCATGTGCAGCATGCGGGCGCGCATGTCGCTCTGCACCTTTTCCACCGCCGCTTCGGCCGTCAGGCCGTTGCGGATCGCCTCTTCCAGCCGTCGCACCCAGCCGCGATCGTTGGCGAACATGCGATAGGCTTCCAGCACCTGGCGATGCTCGCCCTCGAAGGCGACGTCGCGGCGTTCCAGCATGTCGTCGATGGACAGCCTGAGCGAGCTGAGTGAGGTCTCCAACCGGCGAACCTCTTCCTCGCTGTCCTCGTTGAACAGATTGGTGACGACGATGCGCGGCTCGTGCAGCACGACATGGCCAAGCCCGACGCCTTCATTGAAGGACAGGCCGGTGAAGCTGACAGGACGGCGCAGATCGAGTTCGAGGCCGGGCCGGGTCAGCCGCGCCAGATCGCCGGTGGCGATCATCTCGGCGATCACCATCGCCGTGGTTTCCAGCGCCTCGACCTCGTCGTCGCGGTAGTGGCGCATGGTCTTGTTCTGCACCACCAGCACGCCCAGCGTGCGCCCTGCCCGCAGCACCGGCACGCCCAGGAACGAGTTGTAGATCTCTTCCCCGGTCTCCGGCAGGTAGGCGAAGGCAGGGTGTTCCTGCGCATTGGACAGGTTGAGCGGCCGCGCGCTGGCGGCGATGGTGCCGACCAGGCCTTGGCCCAGCCGCAACTGCGCCAAATGGACGGCGTTCGGGTTCAGGCCTTCGGTGGCGTAGAGTTCGAGCACCGAATCGGCACGCAGCACATAGAGCGAGCAGACTTCCGCGACCATGTTGGAGGCGATGTCGCGCACAATCCGGTCAAGCCGCTCCTGCGGCTCCAGCGGCTCCTGCATGAGCTCGCGGAGCCGTTTGAGCAAAACGCGCGGGCCACTGGCCTGATCACGCATCGCGGCTTGTTCTCCAATGGGCATTCTGCCCGCCGCAGTTTCCACCGCGACCGGCGCACACGCAACAACTCAAATCGTTCTCGCTACTGCTTATCCAGACCGTAGACGGAATGCAAAGTACGAACCGCAAGTTCCGTATACGGGCCGTCGATCAGGATCGAAATCTTGATCTCCGAGGTCGTGATGGCGCGGATGTTGATCGATTTGTCGGCCAGCGCCTTGAAAGCGGTGGCGGCGACGCCGGCATGGCTCCTCATGCCGATGCCGATGACCGAAACCTTCGACATGCCGGCTTCCGACTGCACGACATCGTAGCCGATCGAGGCCTTGAGGCGTTCAAGCACGGCCAGCGCCTTGTCGACATCGCCCGACGGCACGGTAAAGGTCATGTCGGTGAACTTGCCGTCCTCGGAAATGTTCTGGACGATCATGTCGACATTGATGTTGGCCGCGGCCAGCGGCCCGAAGATGCCGGCGGCAACGCCCGGCCGGTCGCCGACCCGGCGCAGTGAAATCTGCGCTTCGTCCTTGGCGTAGGCAATTCCGGTGACGACCTGCTGTTCCACGATCTCTTCCTCGTCGCAAATGAGCGTTCCGGGCGGATTGAGCAAATCCCCCATTCCGGGCGCATCGGGATCGTCGAAGGACGACCGCACGAAGGTACGCACCCTGTGCACCATGGCAAGCTCGACCGAACGCACCTGCAGAACCTTGGCGCCGAGCGAGGCCATTTCAAGCATTTCCTCGAACGAGATCTTGGCCAGCCGCCGCGCCTTGGGCTCGATGCGTGGATCGGTGGTGTAGACCCCGTCGACATCGGTGTAGATGTC
>NZ_RZRR01000847.1:0-2442 GCF_003998555.1 Mesorhizobium sp. M7A.F.Ca.CA.002.09.1.1
GCTTTGTGGTGTTCGATCGCCCGTCTGTCAGTTATGATGGCTGGACAACCGAATCGAGCCGGAACCGATGCGCCAGTATCTCGACCTCCTGCAGCACGTGCTGGACAACGGCGCCGACCGCGGCGACCGCACCGGCACCGGAACGCGCTCCGTCTTCGGCTACCAGATGCGTTTCGACCTGGCGCGCGGCTTTCCCGTCACCACAACCAAGAAGCTGCATCTCAAGTCGATCATCCATGAGCTTCTGTGGTTCCTGGCCGGCGACACCAACATCAAATATCTCACCGACCATGGCGTCTCGATCTGGGACGAATGGGCCGACGAGAATGGCGATCTCGGCCCGGTCTACGGCAAGCAGTGGCGTTCCTGGCCGGACGGCCATGGCGGCTCGATCGACCAGATCGCGAATCTTCTCAAGGAGATACGCAGAAATCCTCAATCGCGGCGGCTGATTGTTTCGGCATGGAACCCAGCCGAGGTGGAAGCGATGGCGCTGCCGCCCTGCCACTGCCTGTTCCAGTTCTATGTTTCGGAAGGGCGGCTTTCCTGCCAACTCTACCAGCGTTCCGCCGATATCTTCCTTGGCGTGCCGTTCAACATCGCGTCCTATGCCCTGCTGACCTTGATGGTGGCGCAGGTGACAGGGCTGAAACCCGGCGATTTCGTCCACACACTTGGCGATGCGCACCTCTACTCGAACCATTTCGAGCAAGCACGCGAACAGCTGCGGCGCACGCCGAGGACGCTGCCGACGATGTGGATCAATCCGGAGGTGAAGGACCTCTTCGCCTTCCGTTTCGAGGATTTCCGGCTGGAAAACTACGTCGCCGACGCGTCGATCAAGGCGCCGATCGCGGTCTAAGGCCGCAAATTTCAGTCGATGCCGACCATCACGTCCGAGGCTTTGACCACGGCATAGGCCTGCTTGCCCTTTTCGAGCTTGAGATCGGCGACGGCCTCGTTGGTGATCGAGGCGGTGACGATGGCGCCGCCGCCAATGTCGATCCTGACATGCGAGGTGGTGGCTCCCTTGACGATCTCGGCGATCGTTCCCTTGAGGACGTTGCGGGCGCTGATCTTCACCGGAGTTTCCTTTCCAAGGTTTCTTTTCCCGGTCTTACCAAAACAATTGGTGTCGTACAGACGCTTTCATGAGGCGCCGGGCCTTCCCTTGTTATATTCATACGGATATATCGGTCAGCAGGCTTCGAGCCGGCCGGATTTCAAACCAGGGAGAGTTTTCCATGACGCGCACAGGTTTTGGATCTAGGGCGATCGCCATTGGCGGTTTGGCTGCGGCGCTGATGGCAGTCGTGCCGGCAGCGCATGCGGAAGACAAGGTGGTGGTGTTTGCCGCAGCCAGCCTCAAGGACGCGCTCGACGCGGTGAACAAGGCCTGCGAGGTCGATGTCGGCGAGGCGGCGACTGTCTCCTATGCCGCGAGCTCGGCGCTGGCCAAGCAGATCGAGGGCGGGGCGCCTGCCGACGTCTTCATCTCGGCCGATCTCGACTGGATGAAATATCTCTCCGACAAGAAGCTGACCAAGCCGGACACCGAAGTGAAGCTGCTCGGCAATCAGATCGTGCTGGTGGCGCCGAAGGACTCGGCGGTCGACACCAGGATCGAGAAGGGTTTCGACCTCGCCAAGCTGATCGGCGACGGCAAGCTCGCCATGGGAGATTTCAAGGCGGTGCCGGCCGGCAAATACGGCAAGGCCGCGCTTGAATCGCTCGGCGTCTGGTCCTCGGTCGAGGGCAAGGTGGCGCAGGCCGAAAACGTGCGCGCGGCGCTGAAACTGGTTTCGACGGGCGAAGCCGCCCTTGGCATTGTCTATGCCACCGACGCGCATGCCGAAAAGGGGGTCAAGGTGATCGGCACCTTCCCGGAGGATTCGCATCCGCCGATCATCTATCCGGTTGCCCAGACCGCCGATTCGAAGGACAAGGATACGCCGGCTTTCCTGAAATGCCTGCAGTCGGCCAAGGCGGCCGCGCTGTTCAAGGATCAGGGATTTACCGTGCTCGCGCCGAGCAACTGAGTTCCAAGGGGCACTATGAACTGGCTGCTGGACCTCACTCCCGACGAATGGAATGCGGTCCGGCTGTCCATCAAGGTGGCAACGGTGGCGATGCTCGCCAGCCTGCCGCCGGGCATCTTGATCGCGCTTCTGCTTGCCCGGGGACAGTTCTGGGGCAAGACGGTTCTCAACGGGCTGGTGCATCTGCCGCTGATCCTGCCGCCGGTGGTGACCGGCTATCTGCTGCTGCTCACCTTCGGCCGGCGCGGTCCGGCCGGTGCCTTCCTGGCCGAGCATTTCGGCATCGTCTTCTCCTTCCGCTGGACAGGTGCGGCGCTGGCTTGCGGCGTCATGGGCTTTCCCCTGATGGTGCGGGCGATCCGGCTGTCGATCGAGGCGGTGGACCGTAGGATGGAAGCGGCGG
>NZ_RZRR01000848.1:0-2431 GCF_003998555.1 Mesorhizobium sp. M7A.F.Ca.CA.002.09.1.1
GCCCGATAATGCCCTTGATCTGCGACTGGATGAAGGGCTCCGGCGCATCGGTCACCGCCCAGGGCGCGGCGCGGGCGCCTTCCTGGGAGACGGTCAGATCGGCGATCTGCTGCGCCAGCCAGTCCTGATCATCCATCACCTTGACGGTGCCGCGAACCTGCACGATGGCATAATTCCAGGTCGGCACCACCTTGCCGGTCTCGCGCTTGGTCTCGTACCAGGACGGCGTCACATAGGCATCGCTGCCCTGGAAGACGATCAGTACGGTTGACGCCGGATTGTCGGCCAACAGGCGCCATTGCGGGTTGGCCCGCGCCAGATGGGCGCGCAGCCTGCCGTTCGGCCCGATTTCCGCGTCGAGCAGGAACGGGATGGCGTTGGCGACCGGCCCATCGGGTCCGTTGGAAATCAACAGGCCCAGCGGATGCGTCCGGATCAGCCCGTGCAGGATTTCCGGCCGCGTTTCCCTGAAATGAGGAGGTTCGTACATCGCCGTCCCTGCTTTCTTTGCTTATCTCAGCCGCTTCGGCCGCGGATCCGACAATTCGCCGGCCAGCCGGCGGTCGAGATAGTCGGCGCATTCCTCGAGCAGCAGGTCGGCATCGTTGGAGAAGAAATGGTTGGCGCCGGGCAACGTCTTTTGGGTGATGGTGATGCCCTTCTGCGTGTGCAGCTTGTCGACCAGGCCCTGCACATCCTTCGGCGGCGCCACCTTGTCGGCATCGCCATGGATGATCAGGCCCGATGACGGGCAGGGCGCCAGGAACGAGAAATCATAGGTGTTGGGCTGCGGCGCGATCGAGATGAAGCCTTCGATCTCGGGCCGGCGCATCAGAAGCTGCATGCCGATCCAGGATCCGAACGAGTAGCCGGCGACCCAGCAGCTCTTGGAATCGGGATGCAGCGACTGCACCCAATCCAGCGCCGCGGCAGCGTCCGACAACTCGCCGGTGCCGTGGTCGAATTCGCCCTGACTGCGGCCGATGCCGCGGAAATTGAAGCGAAGCGTGGTGAAGTCCCGCTTCTGGAACATGTAGAAGAGGTCGTAGACGATCTTGTTGTTCATCGTGCCGCCGAATTGCGGGTGCGGGTGCAGGACGATGGCAATCGGCGCGCTCTTTTCCTTGGAAGGCTGGTAGCGACCCTCCAGGCGGCCGGCAGGACCGGTGAAAATGACCTCAGGCATAAAATACTCCACTAGGTAATACGAATGCGCGGTGCCTGGAACGTTTCCTCTGGCCTTGACGCAGGGCGAGCGTCTTCTTAGAAGCTAGTTTAGAATTGTTCAAAACTGAGTGGCAAGACATCGAGCCCGGCCACCCGCGCCGCAAGCCGCGTAAATAGGACGGCTCGCCTTGGAATTTCAAGGAAATAACGCCATACGACGGCGGAATGGCTTCTGACGGGACTTGACGGACGAAAATGGCCGCAAAACGCGCCTATCTCGACTACAATGCCAGTGCGCCGCTGCTTGCCGCGGCCCGCGAAGCTATGGTCGCGGCGCTCGATGTCGCCGCCAATCCGTCATCGGTTCACGCCGAGGGGCGGGCGGCCCGCCGTCTGATCGAGACCGCAAGGCGTGACGTGGCGGCGCTCGTCAACGCCAAGCCCGAGCACGTCGTGTTCACCTCCGGTGCCACGGAAGCAGCCTCGACGCTGCTGTCACCCGACTGGCAGATGGGGCGCGGCACGGTGCGCATGAGCCGGCTTTACGTGTCGGAGGCCGATCATCCCTGCCTGTTGAACGGCGGACATTTCCCGGCAGTGCAGGTAAACCGGATCGGCGTCGACGCCAACGGTATCGCCGATCTCGACGCTTTGGCGGCAGCGCTCAGTGGTCATGACAAGAGCGAAGGCCTGCCGCTGGTTGCCATCCACGCCGCCAACAACGAGACCGGCGTCATCCAGCCGATCGATCGCATCGCCGGGATCGTCAAGGCGGCGGGCGGCATCCTCATGGTCGACGCCGTGCAGGCCGCCGGGCGTGTTTCGATCGATCTATCAGCGGGTTACGCCGATTATCTGATTCTGTCCTCGCACAAGATCGGTGGTCCCAAGGGCGTCGGCGCCATCGTCGCGGCTTCGGATCTGATGATGCCGAAGCCGTTGATCAATGGCGGCGGTCAGGAAAAGGGCCATCGCGGCGGGACTGAAAACCTCGCTGCCATTGCCGGTTTTGGCGCGGCCGCCCGCGAGGCCCTGGCCGGATTGCCGGCCATAGATGCGGTGCGCCGGCGCCGCGACGAGATCGAGGCCATCGTGAAAACGCTGGTGCCGGACGCGGAAATCTTCGGAACCGGTGCGCCAAGGCTTGCCAATACGGCATTCTTCGCTATTGCGGGCGTCAAAGCCGAAACCGCGCAGATCGCCTTCGACCTGGCCGGCGTAGCGCTGTCGGCCGGCTCTGCCTGTTCGTCCGGCAAGGTCGGAC
>NZ_RZRR01000849.1:0-2427 GCF_003998555.1 Mesorhizobium sp. M7A.F.Ca.CA.002.09.1.1
CTTCTGTTCACCGATGGGACATCAGACGACAGATTGCGCGGAGCAGCATAGCATGAACCAGAATGGATCGATCACGCTGTTCCAATATTGGAACCGCCTGCGTGATGGACGCCCCGCCCCGAAGCGTTCGGAGGTCGAACCGGCCGACATCAAGTCGCTGCTGGCCGACACCTTTATCCTGGAACGTGACACGCGCGGACAGGCCGTATTCCGGCTGGCCGGCACGAGGCTTTGCGCCTGCTACGGCCGCGAGCTCAAGGGGTTTTCCTTTCCATCGCTGTGGCGCGAGAAGGACCAGCGGCTCGTCTCGCGCCTGATCCATGGCGTGTTCGAGCAGAAATCGGTCGTGCTCATCAGCTATGAGGGCTTCAGCCGCAACGGGCGCTCCAATAAGTTCGAACTGCTTGCCCTGCCGCTGGACGGCGGCGTCGAAAATCCGCGCTGCCTGGGCGTCATCAGCGCCGTGGAGAAACCCTTCTGGCTGGGTGCCGATCCGATCACCGATGCGTTGATCGATTCAATCCGCGTCATAGATCCGGAGAAGGAGCTTCTGAACAATCGCCCGGCGATCGATGTTCCCTCGCTTGTTCCCGATGAACTTGGGGCACCCGAGACGATCTCGGCGCTCGGCCGGGTGCGTCGCATCCGTCATCTCGTCGTCTTCGATGGCGGGCGCGAGGAATAGTCCGCTGTTTTTTGAGACCTGATGCACGTCGCCCAAAACTGCGCGGCGGTTTTGGCACCACGGCCTGCAAAAAGGAAAACGCTGGAGCGCCCGCTTTTCCCCTTTGTTAACCCGCTTTGTTGTACTTCTGTGATGAAGTTCCTCGCATCGGCGCGCGGGATGCCAAACGGGGTGTAGGCAGTCATGAGGTCAGCGGCGGTCGACTATGCGCCGTCCCAAGCTGAAAGGCGAAACTTTCAGCGCGTCCGGGTTAAAATTTACGGACGCTTCATGCTGGAAGACCGCACCGAACATCCCTGCCAGGTCGTCGACATGTCACCGGGCAATGTCGCGTTTCGCACCGACCGCATCGGCATGCCCGGCGAAAAAATCATCGCCTACATCGATCATATCGGCCGCATCGAAGGCGTCGTCACACGCACCCTGCAGGACGGTTTCGCAATGACCGTCATTGCGTCGGATCGCAAGAAGGACAAGCTGGCCGCGCAATTGACCTGGCTGGCCAACAAGCATGAACTCGACCTGCCGGAAGATCGCCGCCACGAGCGCGTCGCACCGCGCAATCCGACAAGCGTGCTGCAGCTCACCGACGGCCGCCAGTACCAGTGCCGCATCATCGACCTTTCGCTCTCCGGCGCCGCTGTCGAAATCGACGTCAAACCGGCGATCGGCATCCAGGTCATGCTTGGCACCATGCGCGGGCAGGTCGTGCGTCATTTCGAGGACGGCGTCGCCATCGAATTCGCTGTGATCCAGCGTCCCGAAACGCTTGATTCCGAATTCAACACGCCACGCGCCTGAGCAGGCCCGACAGCAACATTCCAGGAACCGGCCCTTGCGGCCGGTTTTTTGTTTTCGACGCCATGGCATGCTTCGGCCGCTGTTGGAGGGGCCTGGAAGCCCTCCGCCCCCGTCGTGAGGGGCCCCAATATCCAAACGAATTAATACTCAAATGATTCAAATTTTACGTTTATTCTATTGGACTTTTACTCAATATCTACTTCGCGCTTTTGCGTCAAATAAATCCACATGTGGCAATGTCTCCTTCGAACGGGGAGACTACAACAATGAAGAAAACGAGGGGCAAGCTGTTGCTGGCGGCAATGGCGATGCAGCTTTCCGCTTGGGGATCAGCATATGCCGCGGGACCGGCCTATATGCACACCGGCGGACGCACCACCCAGCCTGTTGGTCACTATGAGTTCTGCCAGCGCATTCCCGGCGAATGCAGCGAACGGACCCGCAGGGGTGCGCCGGTCGAACTGACCCGCAAGCTGTGGGCGACGATCGTCAACATCAACAATTCGGTCAACACCCGCATCAAGCCGCGCACCGACATGGAAAACTACGGTGTCGAGGAATATTGGGCCTATCCGGCCAATGGCTATGGCGATTGCGAGGATTACGCGCTGGAAAAGCGCCGCGAGTTGATGGATGTGGGCGTCCCCGCCGGCAATCTGCTGATGACGGTGGCGCGCCAGCCGAATGGCGACGGCCACGCGGTGCTGACCGTGCGCACCAGCCTCGGAGAATTCATCCTCGACAATCTTGAGACCAAGGTCCTGTCCTGGACGGACACCGACTACACCTATCTCAAGCGCCAGTCGGACCAGAATTCCGGCGTTTGGGTGACGATCAATGACGGCCGCTCCGACGCGGTCGCCAGCGTCCGCTAAAACAGAGCTCAAGCGCGCCGCGTGAATGCGAGGCGCTTCAGGAGAAACCCGGTCGAGTCCCCACCC
>NZ_RZRR01000850.1:0-2420 GCF_003998555.1 Mesorhizobium sp. M7A.F.Ca.CA.002.09.1.1
CTTCTGTTCCTGGCCCTTCAACCCTTCCAGCCTGGCGCCGATGTCCTCGATGTCCTGGCCGAGCTTCTGCTCGGTCATCGCCGACTGGATCAATGCGGCGGTGATCGAGGCGTGATCCTTCTTGATCGTCGCGATGTCGGCGGAGAGCTTGGCCAATCGTTCCGACGACAGCGTGATCTCCTTCGAGACCCGTTCATATTCGGCCCGGCTCTGGTCCGGATCGGGAGCCAGGTCGAGCGTGTTTTCCGCCCGCCCCGCATGCAGCGACAGCACAAGCACCGCCGCCGCGATTCCGCAGCGCGCGCGCCATGAGCCCGTTCTTGATTTTCTGTCTTCAGACATTGAAGCCCGACTCTATGCGTGGCTTCGTTAACGAACAATCAACCATGTTCGAAACCGCCCACTCGATGCAATGTTACGTTGGCATTGGGGCGGAAATCCGGGTGTGTCGCACCAATTCACCGGCTTACGAGCGATGGTAGGGATGTCCCGAAAGGATAGTGGCCACACGATAAAGCTGCTCTCCCAGCATCACGCGCACCAGTTGATGCGGCCATGTCAGCAATCCGAACGACATCACCAGTTCGGCCTGGTCGCGCAGCGACTGATCGTGGCCGTCGGCGCCGCCGATGGCGATGATCAGCGCCTTGCGGCCACCGTCACGCAACAGGCCGAGGCGCCCGGCGAAATCTTCCGAGGAAAAGCTTTTGCCGCGTTCGTCGAGCAGGATCAGGGCGGTGCCGGGCTGCAACTGCGTCTGCAGTTTCTGGCCTTCCTCACGCCGGCGCTCGTTGGCAGTCTGGCCGCGCCCCTCGGCTATTTCGGCAATGCCGCCAAATTCAAGCCCCACCGCCGGGCCGCTCTTGGCGAAGCGCTCGAAATAGCGGTCGGCCAGCAGCTTCTCGGGGCCGGCTTTCATCCGGCCCACGGCATGAACTGATATCTTCATCCTTGCCTTGTAAGCCGCGCGAACGACTTAGTGGAGCGTTTCTTCCTCGAGGTCCGGCGCCTGCCACATCTTTTCGAGATTGTAGAATTCGCGGACTTCGGGGCGGAAGACATGGACGATGATGTCGCCAGAATCGATCAGGACCCAGTCGGCGCCGGACAGCCCCTCGACGCGCGCGGTGCCGAGACCGGCATCCTTGATCGCTTTGAGAAGATGATCGGCGACAGCCGCGACATGACGGTGCGATCGGCCCGAAGCGACGACCATATAGTCGCCGAGGCTCGATTTCCCCTGGATGTCGATGGAGACAATATTTTCGGCCTTGGAGTCTTCCAGACTGGCAAGGACTGTCTTGATGGCGCGGGACACGGCGTCGTCTACGCTGATCCTGGCCGGCGAAGGCATGATATCGGCCTTCTTCCGCAGTGCTGTTCTCAGTGTATTTCCTTTCGCAGCAAGAACAACCAAATCACCCCTTGAAGCAGGTGACACCACTTAGATAGGCAGAGTTCCCTGACAGTTTCAAGACGGGACCCTGCCTCGCACGAACGTATTGTCGCTCCTGTGGTTCCGCCGCACACCGGAAAAGATCGGAACCCTCGCCGTCGGCATGGGTTATCGGCTCACCGACCAACCGGATTTCCCCCATGCCGATCGACCCGCAAAACGCCTTCCTCAGCGTCCAGGCTGGCCTCGCCCAACTGAGCACGCTGATTGTTTCCTACTCCTTCTCGGCCATCGGTGCCGTTATCCTCTTGATCGTCGGTTATATCGTCGCCGGCCTTGCCGAACGTTCGATCTTCGCCGGTCTCGGCCATATCCATGGTTTCGACGCGACGTTGCGGCATTTCTTCTCCAAGATCGTCCGCTATGCCATCCTGATCCTCGTCACCATCATGGTGCTCGGCCAGTTCGGCGTGCAGACGGCCTCGATCATTGCCGCGATCGGTGCCATTGGCCTCGCCATCGGCCTGGCGTTGCAAGGCACGCTGCAGAACATCGCGGCCGGCATCATGCTTCTGGCACTGCGGCCGTTTCGCATCGGCGAGTCCGTCGAGGTCGGTTCGATTGCCGGTACGATCGAGGAGATCGGCCTGTTCGCAACCAAGCTCAGGACGGCCGACGGGGTCTACATATTGGCGCCCAACTCGACGCTGTGGAACCAGCCGGTGCGCAACTTTTCGCGCAACGGGGTGCGCCGCAGCGACATCACGCTGAGCATCGGCTCCTGGAACGACATCGACCGCGCTCAAAAGACATTGCTTGCCATTGCCGCCGCCGAACGGCGGGTCAAGCGTGAGCCGGCACCGATCGCTTTCGTCGCGACATTGGGCGATAGCACCGTTTCGATTGCCTTGCGCTACTGGACATCGTCGGCGGACTTCTTCGCCACCCAGACCGATCTCACCAAGCGCGCCAAGCAGGAATTCGATAGCGAAGGCATATCGATCCCGCTGCCGCCACCGGAAGC
>NZ_RZRR01000084.1:0-10410 GCF_003998555.1 Mesorhizobium sp. M7A.F.Ca.CA.002.09.1.1
ATTGGACTGCAGCAGGGAAAACAGCTGGATGCCGGCCGGCAGGCCGGCGAGAAATTCGTCGAAGCGCATCAGCGCTTCGTCGGCCCGGCGCGTCTGGCCGAAGGAGCGCAGCAGCGCCGGCGTCAATTCCGTCAGCCGCTCGCGCGCCTCCGCCGACTGGGTGACGCGATAGCGACCGAAATGCCAGCCTCGGATGACGCGGCAGATGTCGCTTGGCCGCTGGAAGCCGAGGCCGTGCAAGGTCTGCAGCGTATCGGGATCGTCGACATCGCCGGTGAAGACGAGATTGCCGATGCCTGTCGACAGTTCGGGTGCTGTTTCGAACAGTGCCGCGTAGTGGCGTTCGACCTGCTGCAGTCCAATCCGGCCCTGCTCAAGCTCCTGGCAACGATCATGGGTGCGGCGCCCCGGCTGGCGGCGATCATCACCCGCCGGCCGCATGTCTTCGATGGTCTGCTCGACCCGGCCTTGCTGACGGAGCTACCGGACCGCGCCTATCTGTCGGCACGGCTTTCCGCCTTTGTCGAGGGCGACCGGCTTTATGAGGACGTGCTCGACCGGCTGCGCATTTTTGCTTCCGAGCAGAAATTCCTGATCGGCGTCCGGCTGCTCGCCGGCTCGATCGATCCGGCGCGCGCCGGCCGCGCCTTCTCCGATCTGGCGGATCTCACCATCGAGGCTGCGTTGCAGGCGGTGACGGCCGAATTCGCGGCGCGCCACGGCACCATTGCCGGCGGCGTGGTTGCGCTGCTCGGCATGGGCAAGCTCGGCAGCCGCGAGCTGACCGCCGGATCGGATGTCGACCTGATCCTGCTTTACGACCACGCGCCGGACGCCGAGGAGTCCGATGGCGACAAGCCGCTGGCGCCTTCGCATTACTACACCCGCATGACGCAGCGGCTGATCGCAGCTGTGTCGGCGCCGACGGCGGAGGGCGTGCTCTACGAACTCGACCTGCGCCTGCGGCCATCAGGCAACAAGGGTCCTGTGGCGACCCATATCGATGCCTTCAAGAAATACCAGCGCCAGGAAGCCTGGACCTGGGAGCACATGGCGTTGGCACGCGCGCGCGCCATAGCTGGCGACGCCAGCCTGTGCAGTGAGGTTGAAGCGGAAGTGGCGGCGGTGCTTGGTCAGCCGCGCGACGCCGCAAAGGTGATGGCCGAGGCCTCGGAGATGCGGGCTATGATCGAGAAGGAAAAGCCGCCGCGCGACCTGTGGGACATCAAGCTGATCCCCGGCGGCCTGATCGATCTCGAATTCATCGCCCAAGTCGCTGTCATCACCGGGCAGGTAGGCGCCGGGCCGCGCGTTACCGGTACCGCCGAAATCCTTTCGCGCCTGTCACCGGGCTTCGCCAATGCCGGGGCGAGGCAGGAGCTTTTCGACGCCTATGCGCTCTATCTGGCGCTGACCCAGATGACGCGGCTGTGCCTTACCGGAGCCTTCGAGCGCGACGACGTTCCGCCGGGGCTTTCGGATCTGCTTCTGGCGGTGACCGACCTGCCGGATTTCGGTGTGCTCGAAGCACACCTCAAGGAGACGTCGCAGAAGGTCAGGAAGGATTTCGACCTTTTGCTTCGTGCGGGATGACCGGGAAGCGATCGTCCCTTGGAATCGGGGACGTTTCGTGGTCCTCCAGTCTCATGCAGCTACTCTGTTCGCCGAATCTGCTGCAGCGCCCGGCTTGCGTGAGACTGCAAAATCCGGTCGCGCAGATAGGCATAGAAACGCGGCGGCAGCATGCCATAGTCGAATCGGGACGGTTTGCTCCCCGCGATAGGCCTGAGATCGGGACCCGGCCAGAGGAAATGATTGGTTTCGGTGACGACGATCCATGATGGCGTGTCATCGAGGCCGAGATAGGCTTTGAGGGGCGCAGGTATTTCTACTGCATCGGCAGGATCTGCTGGTGGCGAGTGTGTGACCGGAACGACCGTTATGACTTCACGGCCCTCCACGACCGCGCGGCGACAATGGCGCATGATCGGTTTTTGCGACCTTCTTCGGCACCCTTTTCGTGTTCTCTCACCCAGAGGTAAGAATAGGAAATCACCAGACCCGGGATAGGTTTGGGCAGGCTCACGGTGTCCAGTCTTTGAGCATTGCATCAAGCCCGGCATATTCGCTCGATACGGCGCTTTCGGCGATGGCGTTAAGCGTCTCGTCGTCCAGCTCTTCCACAGGACGGGCGACCCGTCCCTTGACCAAGACCTCGAACATCGCCGCCGACAGGAGTACCGTGTGGGTCCGGCCATTCTTTGTGATTGCGACCGGCGCACGCTGGGCAGCATCCTGAAAACGCCCGACATTCTGCTGGAATTCCGTTGAAGTCACTCGCATGACAAGGCCTTTCTTTTTTATCCAAAATAGATAAAATAGATAACTTTGTCAAAGCGTTTCACCTCGCGTCCACGAGGTGGATCAGGCCTGGGATGGTGATAAAAACTTCACGCTGCAACCTTGACGGCCAGCACGCTCTTCTTCACCGGAATGCGCACCGACACGATAGTGCCGACACCTTCGCTCGACCGGATCTTCAGCGCGCCGCCCTGAAGCTCGGCCAGCGAACGTGAGATGGCAAGGCCAAGGCCGGACCCGGCATGGCTCTTGGAGAACTGGTTCTGCACCTGTTCGAACGGCCGTCCGAGCTTTCCGAGCGCCTCCTTGGGGATGCCGCAGCCATTGTCCTCGATCGTCAGCACCAGCGCGCCGGATGTGTTGCGGGCCCTGACCGATATGTGGCCGCCGTGGCCGGTGAACTTCACCGCATTGGACAAAAGGTTGATGACGATCTGCTTGATCGCACGGCGATCGGCGACCAGCGTCAGCGCATCGGCAATGCGCGTTTCCACGGAGATGGCCTTTTGCGCCGCCTGCAGCGAAACGACGCGTACGGTTTCGCTGATCAGCGGGCCGAGGTCGATCTCTTCCCGGTCCAGAGAGAACTGGCCGGCCTCGATCTTGGACATGTCGAGAATATCGTTGATGACGCCCAGCAGGTACTTGCCGCTGCTGTTGATGTCGGTGGCATATTCCTCGTAGCGCTCCGATCCGAGCGGGCCGAACAGCCCTTGTTCCATCAGTTCGGAGAAGCCGATGATGGCGTTCAGCGGCGTGCGCAACTCATGCGACATGTTGGCCAGGAATTCGGATTTGGCCCGGTTCGCCGCTTCGGCCCGTTCGGTTTCCTTCATGTATTTGCGGTTGAGGTCGACCAGTTCGCGCGAACGCTCCTCTTCGGCCCGCCGCGCGAGGCTGAGATCATGGATCGTTGCCATCAGCCGTCGCTCACTGTCGACCAGCTTCTCCTGGTGCAGCTTGATCTGGGTGATGTCGGAACCGACCGAGACGATGCCGCCGTCCCGGGTCTTCAGTTCGTTGACCTGCAGCCAGCGGCCATCGGCCAACTGCCGCTCGAAAGTGGCGCCGCCCTGCAGGCCGCTGGTGTGGGCAAGCCGCCTTTCGGAAGCAAAGGCCAGCATGCGTTCTTCCAGAGCCGCGCGCGCGGTGCCCGGCATCACGTCGCGGTCCGAAAGCCCGTTGTCCTGCTGGTATTTGGAATTGCACATGATCAGGTGCTGCGTCGAATCCCACAGCACGAAGGATTCGTTGATGTTCTCGATCGCCGTTCTGAGGCGAAGGTCGGCAGCCTCGGAACGCAGCGCCAGATGACGCTGTTCGGTGACGTCGACGGCGATGCCGATCAGCTGGATCTCCGGCGCTTCCGGATCGATGACCTGTGCCCGCGCGCGCATCCAGACCCATTGGCCATCGGCATGGCGCATGCGGAACACCTGATCGATGTGATCGATCTCGCGAGCGACGATTCTGTTGGCGAGCTCGAACAGGTCGCCGTCCTCGGGATGGATGATCTGATCGACCTCGCCGAAGGACAGCATCGTTTCGCAAGGCTTGTAGCCGAGCATGTCGTACATCGAGCGCGACCAGTACATCTTGCCGCGCACCATGTCCCAGTCCCACAGGCCGCAGCGGCCGCGAACCAGCGCCATGTCGATGCGCTGATGCGCTTCGAGGTAGATGCGGTCGGCCGCCTGCGCACGTGCCGCCTGGCCGAAATAGGCATAGAGGATGACGATCAGCACACCGGCCGTCAGCACGAACAGGGTGACGTTCAGCGAAACGGTCTTGCGCCAGGCATCGAAAACCGCGTCCTGTGGCACCAGGGCCGCCGATGCACCCTTTCCGCCATTCGCCAGGCTGACCGCGGCGTACCAATCCCGTCCGTCGATGTTGACGTCCATGACGCCCGCACGATCGCCGAACATGAACAAGGGCTGGCCGCCCTCGACGAGGCCGTCCAGAGAATGGCCCTGCCATGGCATCGAGCGTGGCGTCACCGCGACGATCTTGAAAGCGCTGTCGGTGATGACAAGCACATGGCTGCGGCCCATCGCGCCCTGACGGCTGGTGGTCTCCAGCAGATCCTGTATGGCGCCGGGCACCGTTTCCGAGGTGGTGGCGAGCGAACTGGCCAGCTGGCCCGCCGCCAGCGTCAGGATCGCCTTGGCATTGCGCTCGACATCGTCGCGCTCGTTCATCAGCGACAGCACGCGCAGCGCCGCGATGACGATCAGGAAGGTGATGATGAGGACGGGTATTGATCGGCGCAGCAGCGGCTCGGCGGCCAGAAGCCGCCGGTAGGCCGGTTCGGCGATGAGTCGCGTATTCCCGGCAAGACCGTCGCCGCGCGTCTCACGATGCGCAAAAACCGTCCCTCCGGGCGCGCCCCACGCGTCCGCCTTCGCCATAAATGGCACTCCCCGAATTTGCCTATGCTGCTTGGTGATCCGGCAAACGCCGCACTTCCGAATCGTCAGTAAAGAATCAAAGGTGATTCGCCTTGTCCAGTGGTCCGGCGAAAAAAGATTAAAAATCGACTAAAATAATGGGCTTTCGCTGGCGCAGCGCCTAACGGAAGCCGCTGCTGGCAGGTCCTGGTTGAAATTCACCAGCTTGGCGGCGTGCACGGATCTCCCTTCTGCCACAAGGGGAGAAGGAAGAGAGCGGCTAAGCCAGCGTGCGCTCGACAATATCCCGCAGATCCGCCGACAGGTTTTCGGCGCCGGCGATCGAGAGCAGCGCTTCCCTGGCCTTCGCCTGCCGCAAGGGTTCGAGCGAACGCCAGGATCTGAGCGCCGTCGCCAGCCTTGCCGCCACTTGCGGGTTGCGCTTTTCAACCTCGAGGACGGTTTGAGCAAAGAACCAGTAGCCTTCGCCGTCGGCCCGGTGGAAGCCGGTCTGATTGGCGCTGGAGAAGGTGCCGATCAGCGAGCGCACCCGGTTCGGATTGCCCATCGAGAAGGCCGGGTGGTTGGTCAAGGCCTTCACGGTGTCGACGGTTTGCGGCCCCGGTACGCTGGCCTGGATCTGGAACCATTTGTCCATGATCAGCGGGTCGGACCCGTAGGTCGTCTCGAAAGCCGCCAGCGCCTCGACCGCCTCGGGCGAACCGTGGTGACGATGCGCGAGCACGGCAAGTGCTGCCGCGCGGTCGGTCATGTTGGTCGCGGACTGGAAATGCCCGGCAGCGAGTTCCGCTCCGCCCGGCTGCAGCGACAGATAATCCAGCAGGGTGTTGCGCAAGGCGCGTCGCCCGGCGCTTGCCGCGTCGGGGCTGAACGCTTCTCTGTCGGCAAGGCTGAGGTAGAGGCCCGAAAAAACGTCCCGGTTCGCAGTGCCGATCGCCAGCGCCAGTGCCTCGCGAGCCGCATAGATGGCATCGGGGTCGATGTTCCTGCCGATGTCGCGGGCAATGTCGGCTTCGCCGGGCAGGGCCAGCGCCAATGCCCGATAGGCCGGCTCCAGCGTCTCGTCGCCGGCAATGCTGCCGGCGAGTTCGATCAGCCGCGGCGCAAAGGCCGGCTGCTTGCCGCCGAGGATCTCGCGGAACGCTGATATCAGCGCATCGGTCAACAATGTGTTGAAAGCCTGCCAGCGCGAGAAGGCGTCGCCGTCGTGGCGGGCGAGGAAGAACTGGTCGTCGGCTTTCTGCTCGACGGACAATGTCACCGGCGCCGAAAAGCCGCGGTTGAGCGACACGGCCGGGCGCTCGGTGACGCCTGAAAACCGCACCATGTGGCGACGCTTGCGGATATGGATGACGCCGTCCTCGACGCTGGCGCCCTCGACGCTACTATACGGCACAGGCTTGCCGCCGGCGCCGATCAGCCCGAAAGCGAGCGGGATGTGCATCAGCCGCTTGCGGCTTTCGGAGGGTGTCGGCGGCACCGACTGCTCGATTTCGAGCGTGAACTCCTGCGCGGCCTGATTGTGCGTCGAACTGATCGTCAGGTTCGGCGTTCCCGCCTGATGATACCAGAGCGCGAACTGCGACAGGTCGCGGCCGGACGCATCCTCGAACACCTTGATGAAATCCTCGATCGTCGCCGCGTCACCGTCGTGCCGCTCGAAATAGAGGTCCATGCCGGCGCGAAACACGTCGGCACCGAGAATTGTGCGGATCATGCGCACCACTTCGGAGCCCTTCTCGTAGACCGTCGCGGTGTAGAAATTGTTGATCTCGCGGTAGCGGCGCGGCCGCACCGGATGCGCCAGTGGGCCCTGGTCCTCTGGAAACTGGTGGGCGCGCAAGGTCCGCACCTCGGCAATACGCTTGACCGCGCGCGAGCGCTGGTCGGCGGAGAATTCGTGGTCGCGGAAAACCGTCAGGCCTTCCTTCAGGCAGAGCTGGAACCAGTCGCGGCAAGTGATTCTGTTGCCTGTCCAATTGTGGAAATACTCATGCGCTATGATCGCCTCGATATTGGCGAAATCGGCGTCCGTCGCGGTCTCCCGGTCGGCCAGCACATATTTGTCGTTGAAGATGTTGAGGCCCTTGTTCTCCATCGCGCCCATGTTGAAGTCCGACACGGCGACGATGTTGAAGACGTCGAGATCGTATTCGCGGCCGAACGCCTCCTCGTCCCATTTCATCGACCGCTTCAGGGCGTCCATCGCATAGCCGGCCAGCGTCTCCTTGCCGGGCTCGACATAGATGCCGAGCTCGACCGTGCGGCCGGACAGGGTGACGAAACTGTCCGCGAGCCGGCCGAGATTGCCGGCCACCAATGCGAACAGATAGGACGGCTTGGGGAAAGGGTCGTGCCACACTGCATAATGCCAGCCGTCGCCGAGGTCGCCCTTTTCGAGCGGGTTGCCGTTGGACAGGAGCAGCGGCGCCTCGTCGCGCATTGCCTCCATGCGCACCGTGTAGACGGACAGGATATCGGGACGGTCGAGGAAATAGGTGATGCGGCGAAAGCCCTCGGCTTCGCATTGCGTGCAGTAGACGTGGCTCGAGCGGTAGAGGCCCATCAGGGCTTCGTTGCCCGCCGGCGCCACCTCGGTCTCGATGAGCAACTGGAAGCGCCGCGCCACCGGTGGCTTGAGGATGGTCAACTGGTCGGGCGTCGCCAGCAGATCCGCCGGTTTTACCTTCTTGCCGTCGATCTCGATGTGCTTGAGCGTAAGCCCGTCGCCGTCGAGCACCAACGGAGCCGATGCGGAGACGCCGTCACGGCGCTCTATCGTGAGCACGGCGGTGACACGCGTTGCGTCTGGCGAAAGGCGGAAGGTGAGGTCGGTTTGCGGAATGAGGTAGTCGTTGGGGCGATAGTCTTCGAGCTTGAAGACCTGGCCGGTGTCCGTGCGCATTCCGTGGGTTTTCCTGTCGATTGCGTTGGCGGCGGATTGTGTCCGCTGGTCCAAGAAATTTGAAGTCCGCGCTCTTTACACGAAACGGCCCCTCGACAAAACTGAGGCAATGCCTATTTCAGGCGTTCGTTCTCCTGTCATCATCACGAGGCATCCATGACCGTCGTCACACCGAAATTCGGCATGGGCGCATCCGTGCTGCGGCGCGAGGATGCCGCCTTCATCCAGGGCCAGGGCCGTTATACCGACGACATCCAGCCGGCTGGCGTCCTGCATGGCTATCTCCTGCGTTCGCCGGTCGCCAAGGCCAGCTTCACCATCGGTTCGACCGAGGCGGCGAAGGCCGCACCTGGCGTCCATCTGGTACTGACCGGCAAGGACCTTGCCCATCTCGGCGATCTGAAATCCGGCGTCATGCAGGAACAGCCGGACGGCACCAAGGCGCCGACGCGCGACATCCCGATCCTGTGCCGCGACCGCGTCAACTATGTCGGCGATGCCGTTGCCTTCGTCGTCGCCGACAGCCGTGCCTTGGCGCAGGATGCCGCTGAATTGATCGATGTCGACTATGACGGCGAAGACGCGGCTTCCGGGACCGCAAATGCACTTGCCGAAGGCACGCCGCTGGTCTGGCCGGAGCTCGGTTCCAACCGCGCCTTCAGCTACCACATGGGCGACAGGAAAAAGACCGAAGCGGCTTTCGCCAAGGCCGCACACGTCACCCGCATCGAGTTCGTCAACAACCGGCTGGTCTGCAACTACATGGAGCCGCGCTCCGCGATCGGCGAATGGAACGTCGAGGAGAAGCGCTTCGTGCTGACCACCGGGTCGCAAGGCGTGCACTCCATGCAGTACATCCTGGCCAGCGTGTTCAAGATCAAGAAGGGCCAGTTGCGCGTCATCACACCTGATGTCGGCGGTGGTTTCGGGCCCAAGAGCTTCGTCTACCGCGAATATCCGCTGGTGCTGGAAGCGGCGAAGCGGCTTGGCCGCCCGGTGAAGTGGGCCGGCGACCGCACGGAACACTTTCAGACCGACGCGCAAGGCCGCGACAATTCCGTCACGGCCGAGATGGCACTGGACAAGGACGGCCGCTTTCTCGGCATGAAGGTGGACCTGCTCGCCAACATCGGCGCCTATATCTCGCAATATGGTCCGTTCATCCCCTATATCGGCGTCACCATGTCGACCGGTGTCTACGATATCCAGGCGCTCGACGTCTCGGTGACCGGCCTCTACACCAACACCTGCCCGGTCGATGCCTATCGCGGTGCCGGCCGGCCGGAAGCAGCCTTCCTGCTGGAAAAACTGGTCGATGCCTGCGCCCACGATCTCGGCCTGCCCGTCGAGGAGATCCGCCGCCGCAATTTCATCCGGCCGGAGCAATTTCCCTACCGGACGCAAACCGGCCGCCTCTACGACACCGGTGAATTCGAAGGCCATATGGAGCGCGCCATTGAGCAATCCGAATGGAAAGCGTTTCCGGAGCGGCTGGCGCAGTCGAAGGCCGGCGGAAAAATCCGCGGTCTCGGCATGGCGACCTATATCGAGGCCTGTGCCTTTCCGGGCTCGGAGCCGGCCTTCGTCGAACTCAATGGCGACGGCACGGTGACGCTGAAGATCGGCACCCAGACCAACGGACAGGGACACGCCACCGCCTATGCGCAGTTCCTGTCGGAAAAGCTCAATCTCGACATCGACAAAATCCATGTCCGCCAGGGCGATACCGATGAATTGAAGGCCGGCGGCGGCACCGGCGGCTCGCGCTCCATTCCGCTGGGGGGTGTGTCGGCTTCCCGCGCGGGCGAGGATCTGGCCAACAAGATCAAGCGCATCGCCGCCGACGAGCTGGAGGCTTCTGCCGGCGACATCGAGTTGTCCGATGGTGTTGCCCGCATCGTCGGCACCGATCGCTCGCTCGATTTTTCCAGCATCGCCAAGGCCGCCAAGACGCCTGACGATCTCAAGGGCTTTGGCGAGTTCGTGCAGGACGAATGCACCTATCCCAACGGCACTCATATCTGCGAGGTCGAGATCGATCCCGACACCGGCGCGACCGAGATTGTCCGCTACACCATCGTCGACGATTTCGGCGTGACCGTGAACCCGATCCTGCTCGCCGGCCAGGTGCATGGCGGCGTCGTGCAAGGCATCGGCCAGGCACTGACCGAGGACACTATCTACGGCGAGGACGGACAGCTTTTGACGGCGAGCTTCATGGATTACGCCATGCCGCGCGCCGACAATTTCCCGTTCTTCCATTTCGAGACCCGCAACGTGCCGTCGACGACCAATGCACTCGGCATCAAGGGCGCGGGCGAGGCCGGCACCATCGGTTCGACCCCGGCGGCACTCAATGCGGTGACCGACGCGCTCTGGCGCGCTTATGGCGTCAAGCACATCGACATGCCGGCAACGCCGGCGCGTATCTGGGCGACGATCCGAGAAGCGTCGGGAGCGTGACAGCGGGCCCCGGCAGCCCCTCGGCCACAGCCAGCGATGATGCCGGCGGGCACGACACGCTTACCGGCATCATGCTCAAGATCGTGTCGGTGGCGGTCTTCGTCGGCATGCAGACCTGCATCAAAGCCGCAGGCACGGTTCCGGCCGGCCAGATTGTCTTCTTCCGCTCTTTCTTCGCCATCTTCCCGATCATCGCCTTCCTGGCCTTCAGGAAAGAGCTCGGCACTGCCTTCACCACCAAGCGTCCGTTCAACCACATCGCCCGCGGCC
>NZ_RZRR01000851.1:0-2420 GCF_003998555.1 Mesorhizobium sp. M7A.F.Ca.CA.002.09.1.1
CGGCATACGAGATCCAGCTCACCGACGCCATGCTGAAGCTGGAAAAGCAGCAGCCTTTCTACGGCTACCACTATCGAGGCCGCACGTTCGACTGCGGATCGCCGGAGGGTTTTGTCGAGGCCAATGTCGCCTTCGCGCTGTGGCGCAGCGACATGAACGAGAACATGGCGGGCGTCATCCGCACGCTTCTCGACGAGCTGAAGCCGTCAGAGCGCCGTGGTGCTGCGTTTTAAACATCCTAGCGAGCGGCCGGATGTCGTTGGTGCGGCCGTTCAGCGCTGCACCTTGACGCCGAGGAAGATGCTGTTGGCGGTGTAGTCCCGGCCCGGCAGGTTGCTGGTCAGTTTCTCGCTCCTCACTCTTGTGGTCAGGCCGGCGTAGCGGTTCAGCCACCAGGTCAGGCCGGCCTCGGCGCTCAACACCCTGTCATGGCCGTCGATGCCGATGTAATCACGCCAGTCGAGACCCAGAGCCGCGTTGGCGGTGAGGTTGGCGCGAATCTGGCGTTCGCCTGTCAGGCGACCGGAATAGAGGATGTCGCCGCTCTCGCCCGATGTGGTCGTGGGCTCGACGGTGGTCCGCCCGGTCAGGCCGATTATGGTGCCGCGCTCGGGTGACCATTTGAGGTCGGCGTTGACGGTGGCACCCGAGATCGCATCGAGGTTTTTGTCGTCGATCGCTTCCCTGAGCCAGCCGGCCGAGAATTCGCCCGACAGCTTCTCACCCATGTCGAGTGCAAGGCCGGCGCGGGCGCCGAGTCGCGTCGACGAGCGCTCGAAGCCTTCATTGTCGATGCGTTGATCATAGGTCCGGCGGCCGACCTCGATTTCGGTGAAGGGGGTCAGGGCAGGGGAGATCTCGTAGCCGGTGCGCAACGTCGCCGTGTAGAGCGTCGAGTCCTGATCCTTCTGCGACAGCGAGGTGCCGTCCGATAGCTTGGCGTCGCCGTAGAAGTCGTGCGAGACCGCGCCGGTCAAGGTGTACTGCATCTTGCCGAGATGCTTTTCGACGGCCAGGCTGCCATCGATGGTCTGCCGCAGCGGCTGCTTGCTGACGCCGGCAATGGCGTCCGGCGATGATGCCGATTCCGGCACGGCCTCGTAGCCGAGCTTGGCGATGGCGCGCAAACCATTGTCGAGGTCGACATTGAGCTGGCCTTCGATGCGGCCTTGCTCGTCGTGAACCGGGTAACCCGAGACGGTCTCGCGAAAAAGGCCATAGCCGTCGATCGTAGCGGAGTTCTCGCGCCAGTCGGAGGCGGCGGAAAAGCGCAGCGCCGTCTCGGACAGCAGCGCCGACTTGCCTGCACTGCTCGAATCGCCGTTCGAGGTGGCGGTCAGGCCCTGTTCGATCGTCGGCCGGATGACGAAGGAGCCCCATTTGACGCCGGTGGCGGCAAACGGATCATCCTCCAGCTTCTTCTTCTGGCCTTCGATGGCGTCCGTACGCTCCGCTCCTGGGTCGAGCTTCTGCCTGTCGGCGCTGTCGATGGTGAGTGCGCGGCGGTTGGCCGTGTCCGCATCGGTCTCTGCGGCATCGGTGGCGTCCGGCGTGGAGGCGGTCGTGGAAGCGGTGATGTCGGAGGTGTCGGCCGTCGATTTCTTCTTCTTTTTCGACTTGTCGGCAGCCTTGTCCTTGGCTTGGTCAGCCGCATTCTGCCTGGCGGCCGATGAGCGGCGGCGCGGCTTGGGCGGCGCCGCAGTGTCGACGGACGTGTCGTCAGTGGCTGCCGGCGGGTCAAAGAGGCTGCCGGTCGCGGTGGCGTCGCCAGTGTCAGCGTCGTCAGGCACGGCACCGGCGCTGGCCGGCAGATAGGTGCGGGCCGGCGCGTTGTCCTGCGCGGCGTTGGCCGGCTGTTGACCCTGCGCTGCCAAGGCCAGCTGTCTCGCCTTGCGCTGCTGGTCGGACAGGATCGCCGATTCCGAAACTTCGCCGCGCAGTTCGGTTTCCTGGGCATGGAGCGCCGTTGGGCGCAGCAAGGCAAACATGCTGGTTGCCAGCAGCAAGGCGCAGACCGCCTTGCCCCCACGTCCCGTCGAATTTTCTGGCTGGACCCCGGACATCGCCACCACTGCTTGCGCGGCGCACGCGCGCCATACTTACCGAACCGTAAATGGGGATGGTTAACGGAGGGTTGAGGCAGCGGCCCGTCAGCTGCCTGAAGCGCTGATTTCCAAAGGGATTCATACCGCGTGCGTTTTCTCGCCTGCCGTCGTCTGAACCACCGCACACGTTCGGGCGATATGCCTGGGGCCATTTCCGTTGGACAGCGCGCCGGCAAAGCGCTAATCGCATCAGCCATGCATGCGGGATCCCTGGATAAGAAGCCTTTGGACAGGCAAGCCTCGATCGCTTCGGCGCTGAGGACGGTGGCGACAGAACAGGCCGGTGTCGCAGCCCTCGCCGAGGCGCTGGAGAAT
>NZ_RZRR01000852.1:0-2418 GCF_003998555.1 Mesorhizobium sp. M7A.F.Ca.CA.002.09.1.1
CGAAAGCCAGCTCCGGATACAGCACTCCGGCTTCCGGCGTGGCCGTCTCGAGCGCGGTCTCGCCGCGTATCCAGAATGCCCGCAGCAGTCCAAGCCAGGGGGCTGACGCGATCATCGCCTCAAGCTCCGCCGCACTCTGAGGCACGATGCGCGGCGAGCGGCCGCTCACCCGGCGCCACAGATCGATCATTTCGTTCTGGGTGATCTTGTTTCGGGCGATGCGGATCTCGCTGCGGATGGCCTTGGGATCGTTCAACGCGCGCAAGGTGACGGCGGCGATGTCCTTCTCGCTGACAAACGTCGCCGGCACATCGCCACCGCCATAAAGCGTCACCTCATCGGGCGGCAAGGGCGACGAGCCAAAGCGCATCAGATCGCCCAGCGTCGCCACCCAGGTCGAAAAGAAGCCGTTGGTGTAGATCACCGTGTAGGGCAGATCGGCTTGCCTGATCGCGTCGAACACGCCTCGCTTGAGATCGAGCGGCGGGATCGAGCCCGGGGCGGCGGCGGCGAAGTCGAGGCCGAAGCCGGCGGAAGGCACATAGCGGGAAACGCCGGCATCCCTCAGCGCCCGCACCAGCGTCATCTCGCTGGCCGAATGCACATGCACCGAGCTGATGACGCGGTCCACCGCACTGGCGGCGCGGACAAGGCTGTCATAGTCGTCGAGATCGCCGACGTGGATTTTGGCACCGAGCTCCTTCAGCGGGCGCAGCCGCTCTTCATCGCCGGCTGTTGCCGCACGAACCAGAACGTGCAGGCGATCGCCATTGCGGGCGCTGGCCTTCGCCATCTCGCTGCCCAGCAGCCCCGTCGCGCCGATGATCAGGGTGCTGGTCATATCGACCTCCCGTTGCGCAGGATGGAGCCGTCCCAGTCGCGCTCGAATCCGATGTCGTGCAAGCGATGGTTCGAGAAGCGTGAAACTTGGCGCAGCATCCGGCGGCGCTCGACGACTGCAGAGGCTCTGAGTGCAAGACCGCTCGTCGCGGCGCTGATGGATTCGAGAATCGGTTTCATGGTTCGTCTCCTGTGGTTCAGTAGGCGCAAGCGTGCCGACGCCGTCCGCAAGGGGACAAGCATGACGATTGCTCACACTGTTTCTGGTCGTTCAGCGCAGCGGCGAGATAGGAAAGCCGATCAATATCCGCTGCTACCCCTATAGATTGGACATTTCCGGGCTGGACGACAAACGACTCTTTGTGCAGGATTTGTGAGCAACACTCACAGGTGGACCATGCCGCGCAGACTACCGCCCCTCACTGCCTTGCCCGCCTTCGAGGCTGCCGCCAGGCATCTGAGTTTCTCCAAGGCGGCGGGTGAGCTCAACGTCACCCATGGCGCGGTCAGCCGCGCCATCCGCAACATCGAGGACAGGCTCGGCATCCAGCTTTTCGATCGGGGAACGAGGTCCGTGCGCCTGACGTCGGTCGGCGCGGCCTACGCATCGGAAGTCAGGACGGCGCTGGACCAGATCGCCGCCGCCACCATCGCCGCCACGCCCGACCGCACGGCAGGCATCCTGAATGTCAGCACATCGGACGGTTTTGCCGGCCGCTGGCTGGTGCCGAGGCTGCATCGCTTCCACCGCGCAAACGCCGACATCGACGTGCGGCTGTCGACCTCGGGCGTGCTTTCCGATTTCGTCAGCGACGGCATCGACATCGCCATCCGCTACGGCAAGGGCGGCTATACCGGGGTGACGGCGGAGTTTCTCGCTGATGAAGAGGTCTTCCCGGTCTGCAGCCCGGAACTGCTGCAAGGCGAACATCCGCTGCGCCAGCCCGGGGATCTCCGGCATCACAAGCTGATCCACGACGCCTTTCGCATCGACTGGGCAACATGGCTGCAACAGGCCGGCGTGGACGGCATCGATCCCAAGCGCGGCGTGCGCTTCGATTCCGCCACCTTCGCCGTCGAAGCCGCGGTGCATGGCGAAGGCGTGTTGCTCGGCCGAAGCGCGCTGGTCTCGGCCGACCTCGCTGCGGGGCGGCTGGTTCGTCCCTTCGATCTCGCGCTGAAATCCGCCTCGCGCTACTACGTCGTCTACCGTGACGGCGCGCTGCGCCAGAAAAAGATCAAGGCGTTCCGCGACTGGCTGTTTGCCGAAGTGGCCGCCGACTGGGTCGGTGCGACGAAGGATGGCTGATGCGGCAAGGGTTCAATTTGTGAAAGGCACCTCTTCGAGGTCTAGCCCTGCACTACTCCTTCGCGCGAAAAACTTCCGGCACGACGAACACTTCGTCGGCCCGGCCATAGCCTCCGTCGGCGACCTCCTCGACCAGCACCATCGTGTAGGGGCGCACGCCCTCACCGAAAAAGTCCACGAACATCGCGGTCGTTCGATGGATGAGGTCTTCCTTCTGCGCTTTGGAGAGGGCCGCTTGCGGTAGCTTGATGTTGGCGAATGGCATGATG
>NZ_RZRR01000853.1:0-2417 GCF_003998555.1 Mesorhizobium sp. M7A.F.Ca.CA.002.09.1.1
GAAGCTGGTGACGCTCGGCAAGCGTGGCGACCTGCACGCCCGCCGCCAGGTCATTGCCCAGATCGGCAATGAAGGCGTCGTCAAGCGTCTGTTCGACACCATCGCGCCGCGCTACGCCAACCGCAATGGCGGCTATCTGCGCATCATGAAGGCGGGCTTCCGTCACGGTGACAACGCCGCCATGGCTGTCATCGAGTTCGTCGATCGCGACGTCTCGGCCAAGGGCGCCGGCGACCGCGCTCGCATCGAGGCCGAAAGCGCTGATGCGGACGCCGCAGCCGCATAAGGCTCGGTTTTCCCAAATGAGTTCAAAGGGGCCTGCGGGCCCCTTTTTGTTTTCTGAAAGCAGCAAACCGCGCCGGAATCCGATTTCCGGGCATGCCCCTGGGGTTTTGGCCCAAAATAGTCGGATTTCAGCGGCTTAGCCTTTCATTTTGCACAATCGTCGGGACAATGCCCCCGAACTTGCCTTGGAGGATTCGCGAATGCGCGCCAGAAGACTGCCCTTTGTTCTGCTTTTCGCCATCATGGCGTTTGCGGCCGCACCGGTGGTCAGGCAGGCATTGGCCGAGGAGACCAAGACCGATCCCGGCCTGTCCGATGTGCTGACCGACCTGCTGCATGGCGTCGAGGGCGAGAACGCGACGTCCGGTCCCGACAAGCGCGTGCCGTTCGGCCGCGAGGAGGTGCAGCTGTCGTTTGCGCCGCTGGTCAAGCAGACGGCGCCGGCGGTGGTCAACGTCTATGCCTCGCAGACCGCCAAGGTGACATCGCCTTTCGACGGTGATCCGTTCTTCGAGGAATTCTTCGGCCGCTCGCAGCCGCGTGCGCAGTCTTCACTGGGTTCCGGCGTGCTGGTCGATCCGACCGGCGTCGTGGTCACCAATTACCACGTCATCAAGGATGCCGACCGGGTCAAGGTGGCGACCGCTGATGGGCGTGAGTTCGACAGCAAGGTGCTGCTCAAGGACGAGACTCTCGACCTTGCCGTGCTCAAGATCACCTCGGACAAGCCGTTTCCGGTCATTGCCATCGGCGATTCCGACGCGCTCGAGGTCGGCGACCTGCTGCTGGCCATCGGCAACCCTTTCGGCGTCGGCCAGACCACCACCAGCGGCATCGTCTCGGCACTGGCCCGCAGCCATATCGGCGTCTCCGATTCCAGCTTCTTCATCCAGACCGACGCCGCCATCAATCCCGGCAATTCCGGCGGCGCGCTGATCAACATGGGCGGCCAGCTGGTCGGCATCAACACGGCCATCTACAGCCGCAGCGGTGGTTCGATCGGCATCGGCTTCGCCATTCCCTCGAACATGGTTCGCGCCTTTGCCGACGCGGCCAAGGCCGGGCTCGACTTCTTCGAACGGCCCTATATCGGCGCCGAGTTCGAAGCGGTGACGCCGCAGATCGCAGAATCGCTCGGCATGGAGAAGCCGACCGGTGCGCTGGTCTCGTCGGTCGAGGCGACCGGACCGGCCGCCAAGGCAGGGCTCAAGCCCGGCGACGTGGTGCTGCAGCTCAACGGCAAGCCGGTCGAGAGCATCGAAGCGCTGGACTACCGGATGGCGACGCTGTCGATCGGCACCACCGCCAATTTCGCGGTTCTGACCAAGGGCCAGCAGGCGGCGATGGATATCGCGCTGGAGCGTGCTCCGGAAGGCATGAAGGCTGCCGAGGTGACGCTGCATGGCCGCAGCCCGTTCTCGGGCGCCAAGGTCGCGGAGCTGTCGCCCCGGCTCGCGCAGCGGCTTGGCCTGCGCACGGACATCAAGGGCGTCGCCGTGGTCGACATCAACCGCGATTCACCGGCCGCCGATTTCGGCTTCCAGCCGGGCGACATCGTGCGCGAGGTGAACGGCACCACCATCGATACCGCAGCGACCCTGGAGCTGGCGGCCAAGACGGATACGCGCTGGTGGCGCTTTACGGTCGAGCGCGGCGGGCAGATACTGCGTCAGGTGTTGCGTTATTAGGGCTGGGTTCCGTGCATTCGGGCTCATGCTCCAACGAAAAAGAAGTGCATGGCCGATCTGTTCAGCGTCGATGAACCGGAAAAGACGCCGCCTGGGCGGCCGCTGGCCGACAGGCTGCGGCCGAGGAACCTTGGCGAGGTCGTCGGCCAGGAGCATCTGACGGGGCCTGACGGCGCGCTGACCCGGTTGATCGGTTCCGGCTCGCTCGGCTCGATGATTTTCTGGGGGCCGCCCGGCACCGGCAAGACCACCGTGGCGCGGTTGCTCGCCGGTGAAACGAGTCTCGCCTTCGAGCAGATATCGGCTGTCTTTTCCGGCGTCGCCGACCTGAAAAAGGTGTTCGAATCAGCCAAATTGCGCCGTGCCAATGGCCGCCAGACCTTGCTGTTCGTCGACGAGATCCATCGCTTCAACCGCGCGCAGCAGGACAGTTTCCTCCCGGTC
>NZ_RZRR01000854.1:0-2415 GCF_003998555.1 Mesorhizobium sp. M7A.F.Ca.CA.002.09.1.1
GTCTTCAGGCGCTTGGCGATGATCAGCCGGCGGACCTCGTCATGACCGAGCGTCGTGCAGCCGCACATCGGCTGCACCGCCGCTGGATTGTATTTGTCGCCGATGGTCAGCACCATCAGCTTCTCGACCAGCCCGGTGCAGGAGCCGCAGGAGGCCGACGCCTTGGTGTGGGCGCGCACGTCGTCGAGCGAGGTCAGGCCCTTGGCCGTGATCGCGCCGGTGATCTTCCCCTTGCAAACGCCGTTGCAGCCGCAGATCTCCGCATCATCCGGCAAGGCTGCAACGGCCGCCATAGGGTCCAGCGGGGCACCCCCCTGGTAGGACTGGCCGAAGATGAGCGTATCGCGCATCTCCGATATGTCGGTCTGCTTTTTCTTGAGATCGTTGAACCAGGCGCCGTCCGCCGTCTCGCCATAGAGCACGGTGCCGATGATGCGGTCGTCCTTCAGCACAAGCCGCTTGTAGACGCCGGCCGCCGCATCGCGCAGCACGATCTCCTGGCGGTCCTCGCCCTCGGCGAAGTCGCCGAGCGAGAACAGGTCGATGCCGGTGACCTTGAGCTTGGTCGGCGTGTCCATATGGACGAAGGCCGCCGCTTCGTTGCCGGCAAGCTGGCTGGCTGTGACGCGCGCCATCTCGTAGAGCGGCGCGACGAGGCCATAGACCTGGCCGTTGACCTCGGCACATTCGCCGAGCGCGTAGATGTCGGGATCGTTGCTGCGCATGCCGGCATCGACGACGATGCCCCTGTTAACGGCGATGCCGGCCTGTTTGGCCAGCGCCGAATTCGGCCTGATGCCGACGGCCATCACCACAAGCGTTGCTGGGATAATGGTGCCGTCAGCAAGTTCCACCTGTCCGACCTTGCCGTTGCCGGTGATAGCCTGTGTGTTGGCCTTGGTGATGACCTTGATGCCGCGCTGCTCCACCGCACGCTGCAAGAGATAGCCGGCGGCCGGATCGAGCTGGCGCTCCATCAAGGTCGGCATGACATGCAGCACGGTGACGTCCATGCCTTGCGCGTTGAGGCCCGCCGCCGCCTCCAGACCCAGCAGGCCGCCGCCGATGACCACCGCCTTGGCCCGCGACTGGGCAGCGAGCATCATCGCCTGCACGTCGTCGAGATCGCGATAGGTCAGCACGCCCGGCAGGTCATGGCCCGGAACCGGAATGATGAACGGTACCGAGCCGGTGGCGATGACGAGCTTGTCGTAGGGCTCGGTGACGCCGTGATCCGAGGTGACGGTCTTCGCCGTCCGGTCGATGGCAACGATCTTGTGGCCCTTGTAGAGGGTGATGTTGTTGGCGATGTACCAGCCGTCGCCATGGATGATGATCTCCTCATAGGCCTTCTCGCCCGACAGCACCGGCGACAGCATGATGCGGTCGTAATTGACGCGCGGCTCGGCGTTGAAGATGGTGACGGTGTAGCGGCCCGGAGCCTGTTCCAGCAGGTGCTCCAGCATGCGCCCGGGGGCCATGCCATTGCCGATGATGACAAGTCTTTCGCTCATGGTGCTACTCCGCGGCTTCGACGAAGCGGTGGCGTTCGTAGAGGAACTTCAGAACCGCCTCGCGGCAGCGCAGGAAGGTCCGGTCGGAAGAGAGTTCGACGCGCCGGCGCGGCCGCGCCAGCGGCACGGCAAGCACTTCGCCGATGGTCGCCGCCGGACCGTTGGTCATCATGACGATGCGGTCGGAGAGCAGCACCGCCTCGTCGACGTCATGGGTGATCATGATCGTCGTCGAGCCGAGCCTGGAATGGATGTCCATCACCGCGTCCTGCAGATGGGCCCGCGTCAGCGCATCGAGCGCGCCGAACGGCTCGTCGAGCAGCAGGATCTTCGGCTCCATCGCCAGCGCCCGGGCGATGCCGACGCGCTGCTTCATGCCCCCGGAGATTTCCGCCGGGCGCTTGTCCTTGGCATGCGCCATCTGCACGAGGTCGAGATTGCGCATGATCCAGTCATGCCGCTCGACTTTGCTCTTCGAACGGCCGAAGACCTTCGACACCGCCAGGTTGATGTTTTCGTAGACGGTCAGCCACGGCAGCAGCGAGTGGTTCTGGAACACCACGGCGCGTTCCGGTCCAGGGCTGTCGACCTCCTTGTCCTCGAGCAGCACGGCGCCGGCCGACACCTTGGTCAGCCCGGCGATCAGATTGAGCAGGGTCGACTTGCCGCAGCCGGAATGGCCGATGATGGAGACGAATTCGCCCTTGTCGATGGCCAGCCTGATGTCCTTCAACACCTCGCTGACCTGGGCACCACGCGTGAAGGATTTGTCGATATGGTCGAGCTTCAGATAGGCCGTCATCGCCCCTCTCCTCACTTTGCCGTTGTGCCGCGGGTGACGAAGGCGCCGACCGCCGCGACCAGCCGGTCGAGGCAGAAGCCGGTGACGCCGATATAGGCG
>NZ_RZRR01000855.1:0-2414 GCF_003998555.1 Mesorhizobium sp. M7A.F.Ca.CA.002.09.1.1
TCGCATGACAGGACGGCTAAAAGACAAGGTGGCGCTCATCGTCGGCGCCGCCCGCGGCATCGGCAAGGGCATTGCGCTCCGCTTTGCCGAAGAGGGGGCGCGGCTGGTGCTCGCCGACACCGAAGTCGAGGCCGGGCAAGCGACCGCTGGCGAGTTGGGCGTCCCCTTCATCCGCACCGACATCTCGCAAATGAGCGACGCCAAGGCCGCCGTGGCGCTGGCGCTGAAGCAGCATGGCCGTCTCGACATCATCGTGCAGAATGCGGGCATCTATCCCTGGCAGCTGATCGAGAACACCAGCGCCGACGACTGGGACCGCGTCATGGCGGTCAATCTGCGCGGCACCTTCAATGCCAGCCGCGCGGCCCTGGTGCCGATGAAGGCGCAACGCTTCGGCCGCATGCTCTACACCTCCTCCATCACCGGTCCGCATGTCACCAGCCCGGGCCATGGCCACTATTCGGCCAGCAAGGCCGGCATCAACGGCTTCATCCGCGCCGCGGCACTGGAATTCTCCGGCTACGGCATCACCGTCAACGGCGTCGAGCCCGGCAACATCCTGACCGAAGCGATCGAGCTGCATCGCGGCGAGGCGTTCATCAAGAACATGGAGGATTCCATCCCGCTTGGCCGCCTCGGCAGCCCGCGCGACGTCGCCAATGCCTTCCTGTTCCTCGCCTCGGACGATGCCAGTTACATCACCGGCACGACCATCGTCGTCGATGGTGGCCAGTTGCTGCCCGAAGGCAGCGATTTCCGGCTCGTTCCGCCATGATCATCGATTTCGGCGATGGCTTCTTCCTGCGCCAGGCGACCGAGGCCGACCATCCAGCACTTGCCATGATCTGCCTCAAGACCGGTGATGCCGGCCAGGATGCAACCGGTCGCGAAGACGCTCCGGATCTGTTGGGCCAGATCTACACCATCCCCTACCAGGTGCTGGAGCCCGACCTCGCTTTCATCGTCGATGGGCCAACGGGCGCCGCGGGCTATCTGCTGGGTGCAAAAGACACAAAGGCTTTCAATGCAGGCCTGGCAGCAAAGTGGTATCCGCGCCTTCGCGCGCAGGTGACCGATCCCGGACCCGACCGCGCACGCTGGAGCGGCAGCGACTGGGCTCGCCACCAGATCCATCATCGCGACTTCACCATTCCGCCGGCCCTGGCTGCCTACCCTTCGCACGGTCATATCGACCTTTTGTCGCAAGCGCGTGGCAAAGGCATCGGCCGGCGGGCGATGGCTTTTCTCGAGCAAAGGCTCGCCGCGCTCGGTTCACGCGGGCTTTGCCTCGAAGTGATGCCGGACAATCACAACGCGCTGCGCTTCTACAGGGCCATCGGATTCGCGGTGTTGCGGGAGCCGGGATTGCCGGACCACAGCATCTATGTCGCCAAACGGCTGACAACCGCACCGGAGATCGTGCGCACCGGAGATCGTGTGAATGGTGGGCGATGACGGGCTCGAACCGCCGACATCTTCGGTGTAAACGAAGCGCTCTACCAACTGAGCTAATCGCCCGCTCCGGGCCGGACCTTTAAGCGGTCAGGGTCCGCTTCGCAAGGCCAAATGAGCGCAGGACGCCCTGGTTGGATGCCGGTTTTGCCAACAAAACGCCGGCTGTCAAAAAACCTTCTCCTGTTTGCTGTTATGATGGTTTGGTGCGCTTGACACCCGGTGGCGAACCCCTTATCCAGCGCCCCAACGACGAACACGGCTGACACGTGTTCGCCATGCGCGGGTGTAGCTCAGTTGGTTAGAGTGCCGGCCTGTCACGCCGGAGGTCGCGGGTTCGAGCCCCGTCACTCGCGCCATTTCTCTCAAGGGTATCAAGCCCTTGGCTTTGGAGAAATGTCGACATTGATTGTCAAAAATGTTGTCTTGCAAGAGACCTGAGGTCCAAGAGACCTGAGGTCACTCAGGTCCGTTCGGCCCGTGCAGACGTCTTGCCGCGCAAGATCATCCTCTCGCCAGCAGCGCCTCGACCTCCTGCAGCGTCGGCATGGATGGCGCAGTCCCTGGCCGGGTCACCGAGATTCCGGCGACGGCGCAAGCGAAGCGCACCGCCTGCAGCGGTTCCACGCCCCTCGAAAGTGCTGCCGCAAGCCCGCCATTGAAGGCATCGCCTGCCCCCGTGGTTTCGACCACCGGGCCGGCACTGACGGCTGGAACATGGTCGGAGCGATTTTTCGAGTGCAAAAGCGCGCCCTTGTCGCCGAGCGTGACGATGACTGTGCCGACGCCCTTTTCGAGCAGACTGTCCGCAGCGGCTCGCGCCTCGTCGACCGAGGACACCTTCATCCCGGTCAGTTCCTCCGTCTCGGTCTCGTTGGGTGTGAAGTAGTCGCAGAGCGTGTAGATGCGGTCGGGAAGCTTTGCCGCAGGGGCCGGATTGAGGATCGTCGTCACCCCTGCCC
>NZ_RZRR01000856.1:0-2411 GCF_003998555.1 Mesorhizobium sp. M7A.F.Ca.CA.002.09.1.1
TGCCAATCAGGTGATGGTCGGCCGCCTCACCTATGATTTCCGCCATCGCGAGGCGCTTGTCGAGGACCAGGCGCTGGAACTGCCGCGGCGCGAGCGGCTGGTGCTCGAAACGCTCATCCGCAGGCCGGGGCGGACGATCATGCGCGGGGCGCTGGAAGAAGCCGTCTATGCTCTCGACGACGAGATCGGCTCCAATGCATTGGATGCGCACATTTCGCGGCTGCGTCGCAAGCTCGACGACGTCGCTGCCGGCATCGAGATCAGGGCGATCCGCAACCTCGGTTATCTCTTGCGGGCCGCCTCGTGAAGAAGTCGCGCACGCGATCGCTGCAATGGGTGCTGGTGCGGCGGATGATCCTGTTGCAGGCGGCGACGCTTCTTGTCTTCATCGTGCTGTGCGCGGCCGCGCTGTGGATCGCCGATCCACGGCTTCTTGTCGACAACGAGGCTGCCGTCGCCACCCTCAAGGATGCCGTCGATCGTGACGGCAACGGCAGATTGATCGTCCATGAGACCGATGGATTGCGTTCGTTTCGTAAGGGGTTCCCCAATGTCTGGTACATCATCCGCGACAACAACGGCCAGAGCATCCGCTTCGGCAGCATACCCGACGTCTACACCAGGAATTTTGGCGATCTGCTGGGCCAGGCCGATCACGCCACCATCGGATTTTCCGAAGATGATTTGAGGCCGGAGGCCTACCTCGAAAAAGTTTCGACCAAGGCTGGCACGGTTCAGATCATTGCCGCGACGCGATCGTCGCGGGAAGAGACCGACGGCCTCGAAGTCACCATTTCGGCCACCATCGACGTCGCCAAGAACCCGGACGGCAGCAGGAACTGGGAGAAGGCGCTTCCCGCTCTCGCGGCCATCATCGTCATCCTGCTGCTGCCGATCGTCCTCGTCATGGGAGCCACGACCCTGGTGACGACGCCAGCCGTCGTGCGCCGGTCGTTTGCCGGCCTCGTCGACACCGTCCAGCAGGCCGCGCGCATCGACATCGGCACCCGTGCGATGCAGCTGCCGGTCAAGAATGTGCCGCAGGAGATCGCGCCGCTGGTGCATGCCTTCAACCAGACGCTGGCGCGCCTCGCCCAGGGCTATGACCGGCACAACCGCTTCCTCACCGACGCGGCGCACGAACTGCGCACGCCGATCGCCATCCTGCGCACGCGCGCCGAATTGCTGAAGCAGGAACCGCAAAGCGCGCGCCTGCTGCATGACATCGAGCGCCTGTCGCATCTTGCGCAACAGCTGCTCGACCACCAGCTGCTCGACCGCCCGGCGGACCAGCGCCAGATCATAGACCTCTGCGATCTTGTCGGCCGGGTCGCCGCCGACTTCGCCCCGCTCGCCATCGAAGCAGGCTACGATCTTGCCTTCGAGCCGCCAGCCAACAAGGTCCATGTCGAGATCAACGTGCTGCAGATCGAGCGGGCGCTGGCAAATCTCGTGCGCAATGCCATCGATCATGGCGGCGGTTCCGGCACGATCACCATAGCGATCGATGAAAACGGCGGCGTCGAAATCCGCGACGAAGGCCCAGGCATTCCAGCCGATGAGCACGAGAACGTTTTCGAGCCCTTCTACCGACTGCGGCCGCAATCGCGCGGCGCGGGCCTGGGATTGAACCTTGCCCGGCAGATCGCACTGCTGCACGATGGCTCCATCCGGATATTGGCCGGCTCCTGGCAAGGCGCCCGCATCCGCATGGAGTTGCCGGTTCGGGCGGTGGCCGCGTGCGGCAGAAATGATGGCCGGCCCACGGTTGCGGCCGATCCCGCTGGCTTATCTGTTTTCTAACCAATTGCCGCTATTCCCAATCGGATAGCGGGAGCAAGGCTTTGGTGGAGACGGAGAGAAACACCGCGCGACGCGGCGTCATGCTGTCGGTGGTCATCCCATGCTACAACGAGCTGGATGGCGTGGCCGAACTGCATCGGCGGGTAACGGCCGCATGCCTTGGGCAAGGCCCTTCCTACGAGATCGTCCTTGTCGTCGATGGCGCGACCGACGGTACGCGCGAGGCCATTCTGCAGCTGGCCGAAAAGGACGACCATATCGTCGCCATCGACCTTGCCCGCAATTACGGCCACCAGATCGCGTTGAGCGCCGGGCTCGAATTCTGTCGCGGCCAGCGCATTCTCATTCTCGATGCCGACCTGCAGGATCCGCCTGAACTGCTCGGCGCGATGATGACGAAGATGAACGAAGGCTTCGATGTGGTTTACGGCCAGAGGCTGACGCGCGATGGCGAAAGCTGGTTCAAGCTCGCCTCCGCATCCATGTTCTATCGCTTGCTGCGCCGGATGGTCGACGTCGACATAGCCCCGAATACCGGTGATTTCCGACTGATGAACCGTCGCGCGCTCGACCATCTGAACGCGATGCCAGAACGTTACAGGTTCATT
>NZ_RZRR01000857.1:0-2409 GCF_003998555.1 Mesorhizobium sp. M7A.F.Ca.CA.002.09.1.1
TGCCGACCATGCCACGGTGCTGGAGAACGGCGTTTCCGTTCTCGCCGGCGCGGCCCCCGAGCTTCGCCAGCGCGAGGACATCAGGGCCTTCTATCTCGGTCAATCGAACCCCGGGCAACAGGCGTCACCCGCCACCAAGCCCGCCCATCTCCACGCCGTTGCCTGAATCGAAATCCCAAGGAGCAGTGAAATGACCGTTTCGACCGTCAAGACCGACAAGGCTTCCGCCGCCGTGCCGCCAGTCGCAAGGCCGATCGCCCCGGCGCACATCATCAAGGACGACGCCGAGGCGATTGCGGTTGCCCATGCGCTCGCCGCCGAATTCGTCAAGGACTCCTCCCGGCGCGACCGTGAACGGATCTGGCCGGTCGCCGAACTCGATGCCTTTTCGCAAAGCGGCCTGTGGTCGATCAATGTACCCAAGGCATTCGGTGGGCCGGAGGTGTCCTATGCGACGCTGGCGAAGGTGATCGAGATCATCTCGGCGGCGGATTCCTCGATCGGCCAGGTTGCGCAGAACCATCTCGGCGTCGTCGCTGCCATCCGCACCGTCTCCGACGCGGACCAGCAGAAGCTGCTGTTCGCCGAAGCGCTGAAGGGCACCCGGTTCGGCAACGCCTTTTCCGAGTTCGGCTCCAAGCGCGCCGCCGATTTTGAGACCCGCTTCACCGATGCCGGCGATCATGTGGTCGTCAACGGCCGGAAATTCTATTCGTCCGGCGCGCTGCTCGCCCATCTGGTGCCGATCGTGGCGCTCGATGACGAGGGCCGCGCCTGGTATGCGATCGCCGACCGCGGCGCACCCGGCCTGACCGTCATCGACGACTGGTCGAGCTTCGGCCAGCGCACGACCCTGTCCGGCACCGTCATCATCGACAACGTCAAGGTGCCGAAGACGCATCTGGTACCCGGCTACAAGGGCTACGACAAACCGACCGCCGACGGCGCCATCTTCCAGATCATCCAGGTGGCCGTGGACACCGGCATCGCCCAGGCGGCGATCGACGAGACGGTCGATTTCGTCAGGACCAAAAGCCGCGCCTGGATCGACAGCGGCGTCGACAACGCCTGGGACGATCCCTACACCATTCAGGCCATCGGCGACCTGACGCTGCGCCTGCACGCGGCGCAGGCGCTGCTCGAAAAGGCCGGTCATGCAATCGACCGGGCAGTGGCCGAGCCGACAGCCGAGACGGTGGCGCACGCCCAGATCGTCACTGCCGAGGCAAAAATCCTGTCGACAGAGATCGCCATCGCCGCCACCAACAAGCTGTTCGAACTGGCAGGGACCCGCTCAACCCTGGCCGAGCACAATCTCGACCGGCATTGGCGCAACGCGCGCACGCACACGCTGCACGATCCGGTGCGCTGGAAATACTCGATCCTCGGCAAATATTTCCTCAACGGCGAAAATCCGCCGCTGCACGCCTGGAGCTGATTTTCCACCGGCGGGCTGGCGGCCCGCCACGTCAAACCTTCGACCATCCAAGAGGCCCACTGCCATGTCAAACCCAACAGTCGTCGGCTTTTCCGGCAACATCACCAGGCCGTCAAAGACGCGCGCCTTCGTCGATCTGGTCGCCAGGGACATCGCCGCCAGCCACGGCCTATCGGCGAGCACCTATGATATCGAGGATCTCGGGCCGTCGCTGGGAACGGCGAAATGGGCCCGCGATCTCGACGGCCAGGCGCACGCGATCCTGGAACAAATCCTCGCCGCCGACGTGCTTGTCGTGGGCTCGCCGACCTACAAGGGCAGCTATACCGGCCTGTTCAAGCATTTCTTCGACCTGATCGATCCGGCGGCATTGCGGGGAAAGCCCATCGTGCTGACGGCGACCGGCGGTGGCGAGCGCCATGCCTTGATCGTCGAGCATCAGCTGCGGCCGCTGTTCGGCTTCTTCGAGGCCTTTGCGCTGCCCACCGCCGTCTACGCCACCGACAAGGATTTCACCGACGGCGTGCTGCGCTCCGAGGCGATCCTTAAGCGTGCGGCGCAGGCGGTCGACGAGGTCGGCTTTGTGCTGGCCAATCGTTCGGCAGGCCGGATCGCCGCTGAATAGCCTGTCGTCAGCCAGATTGAACTGAACGAAATCCGTGAGGGCAGCGCCCCCGCTTACGCGCAATTTACGACCGACCGCTAAAACCGTTCCTGTCTGATTCGTCTGGGACAGGAACGTCATGAGCAAAGCCCTCACATCCTTCGCATTGGTCGCCGTGCTGACCGCCTTGCTCATGGCGTTGAGCCTGGCTGTCGCCAGGCACGGCTATCCCTATGGCGCGATCGGCGTCAGGCGCCTTGACGGCATTGCCGACGCCGGCGTGTTCATCCCGATTGCCGCCGTCTATTTCTTCAGCGCGATGCTGATGATGATCCTGCCGATAAGGGCGGCCGGTATCGTCCTGACC
>NZ_RZRR01000858.1:0-2407 GCF_003998555.1 Mesorhizobium sp. M7A.F.Ca.CA.002.09.1.1
AGACAGGCTCTCCTGGCTGCCGACCCTGAGGCTGGTCCGCACGATGCTGTGCGTGCCGCGCCGCTCGCGGCCGACCGGCCAGTCGAAGAAGGTAAGGTCGGTGCCCGGTGTCGCTTCGCCGTCGGCATAGAAGAGGTGGTAGGCCGAGGTGTCGTCCTGGTTTACGGTCTTCTTGACCAGCCGCAGACCCAGCACCTTCGTATAAAAATGAAGATTGCCAGGCGCATTGGCGGTGATGGCGGTCAGATGGTGGATACCTGTCAGTTGCAAGCTCATCGTCGTCTCCCTGCTGTTGGGGAACAATTTTCTCCCTCCATATCAGAACTGCGGTCACCCCGCTGAAGGCCTCGTATTCCGACAGTCCGTCGCCGGAAACTGAACAGCGGCGCCCAGAGCACGTCGTCGCTATGAACAATCGGAAGTCGCGAACCTGCCTTCGGCACCGTTCTATGCGGCGAAAAGCGATGCCTTGCCTGCGTCGCGCGCACTGGTCGCAACTATCGTCTCGCGCCTGACATCCTCCTGACAGACTGCTGTCAGGAGGGGTATGCGATAGTACCTCCATACAGAGAGAGGAGACTGGCCATGAACGGTTACACCATTCTGCGCGGCATGCAGCACTATGTCGGCAAGATCCGCACGATGCGCAACGAGATCCGCACCCAGCGGTTCATGAACTCGCTGCCGGCGGATATTCGCAAGGATATCGGCTGGCCGGACATGTATGCGGACCGTGGCCCTCGGGGCAATTGAAGCCAATTTTTCGACCCGGCGATTGGATGTGGGCGCGTCAACGCCCAGATAACAGGTCCGGTGCGTGAGGATGGGAGCGAGCCTATGCCCGAACAGAAGACGATCGGTTTCCTTTTCATCGAAGGTTTTGCCGACTGGGAGTATGGGCTGCTGGCGGCCTCGGCGGTCGAATGGTTCGGCGCCCGTGCCGTGTCGCTGACGCCTGATGGCAACCCAGTGACCGGGATCAGCGGCTTTCGGCTGACGCCCGATCGATCGGCCGGGGCGGATGAGAATGATGATCTCGACGCCATCGCCGTGATCGGCTCCGATGAGTGGGCCGGCAAGGCACCGCCCGATGTTGCTGATCTGCTCAATGCTGTTGCATCGCGCGGCGGCGTGGTCGGCGGCATCTGCGCCGGCACGCTGGCGCTAGCCCGCGCCGGCCTGTTCGAGAAGGCCAGGCATACGAGCAATGGCCGCGACTGGATCAATGGTCATGAGGCCGGCTATGCCGGCGACAGCCTCTATCAGGATGTGCCGCATGCCATGGCCGACGGCAAAATTGTTTCCGCGCCAGGCTCGGCGCCGGGCACCTTCGCGCTCGCCTTTCTGAAGACGCTCTACCCCGAAAGAGGCAGCGATCTCGCTCGGATGCGAACGCTGTTTGCCAAGGAGTATGCTGAAGCCTCCTGACAGTATGCTGTCAGGAGGGCCGTGCAATGGTGCCAGCTTAGGGCACCCGTGCATCGGCGGTCGAAAGGACGATCGATGAAGAGTTGGAACGACAGACTGAGCACACCAGGCATCAACGGCGTCAAGCCGACGCCGCGCACGATGGCCGATGTCGTCGAAGGCCAGCCTATGCTGGTGCCGACAGCGCGCCAGGTCGATGATTTCATCCGCTCGATTCCCGAAGGCGTCGAGATGGATGTGCGTGCGCTGCGTACAGCACTTGCCGTCGAGCATGGCGCCGAAGTGACATGCCCGGTCACCATAGGCTATCATCTGCGCACTGTTGCCGAAGCCGCCAACGAGGACCTCCAGCGCGGCATGACGCCGAGTGACGTGGCACCGTTCTGGCGCGTGCTCGATGCGAAAACACCGACGACGAAGAAATTGTCCTTCGGCGCGGAGTTCGTCGCCGCGCAGCGCAAGCGCGAAGGGCTGAAACCATGAGGCATGCCGCCCAAAAGTGTTCTGCGGTTTTGGGATAACGGCATGCGCGAAAACACGATGCATGCCACCCAGAGGTGGACCGGTTTCGGGCGGCATGCATAGAGACAACGCCGAGGGACCATACGATGCGCCGCGCCGACAGGCTCTTCCAGATCGTGCAGCATCTGCGCGGTGGCCGATTGGTCACCGCCCAGAAGCTCGGCACATGGCTCGAAGTTTCCGAGCGAACCATCTATCGCGACATTGCCGATTTGCAGTCGACCGGAGTGCCGATCGACGGCGAGGCCGGCGTTGGCTACATGATGAGGGAGGGTTTCGACCTTCCGCCGCTGATGTTCACGCGTGACGAGATCGTCGCGCTGGTCGCCGGCGCCCGCATGGTGCGTGCCTTTGGCGGTGCCGCCATGGCGCGGGCCGCCGACGAAGCGCTGGTCAAGATCGGCGCCGTATTGCCCGATGCGGAGAAAGACCGCATCGCCCGCACCGAGATCCACAC
>NZ_RZRR01000859.1:0-2402 GCF_003998555.1 Mesorhizobium sp. M7A.F.Ca.CA.002.09.1.1
TTCTTGCCCTTCACGGTGTTGTCGACCGAGATGCCCTTGGTGAGCCTGCCCGAATAGATGCGCGCAAAGGTCAGCGAACCGACGAACGGGTCGTTCATGATCTTGAAGGCGAGCATCGACAGCGGCTCGTTGTCGTCGGCATGACGCTCGATCTCGGCGTCGGTCTTGGCATCGACGCCCTTGATGGCGGGAACATCGGCCGGCGACGGCAGATATTCGACAACGGCGTCGAGCAGCGGCTGCACGCCCTTGTTCTTGAAGGCCGAGCCACAGAACATCGGGTAGAACTTGACCGCGATGGTGCCCTTGCGGATCAGCGCGCGAATCTCGTCATTCGACGGCATCTTGCCTTCGAGGTAATTCTCAAGCGCCGTCTCGTCCATTTCGACGGCAGCCTCGATCATCTTCTCGCGGTATTCTTCGGCACGAGCCTTGAGGTCGTCCGGGATCTCGACGATGTCCCAGGCAGCGCCCAGCGTCTCGTCGCGCCAGACCAGCGCGTTCATCTCGACGAGGTCGACAACGCCCTTGAACTCGGTCTCGGCGCCAATCGGCAGCTGCATGACAACAGCATGCGCACCGAGGCGCGAGCCGATCATCTCGACCGAGCGATAGAAGTCGGCGCCGATCTTGTCCATCTTGTTGCAGAAGATCATGCGCGGAACGCGATATTTGTCGGCCTGGCGCCAGACAGTCTCGGTCTGCGGCTCAACACCGGCATTGGCATCGAGCAGCGCGATGGCGCCGTCGAGCACGCGCAGCGAACGCTCGACCTCGATGGTGAAGTCGACGTGGCCGGGGGTGTCGATGATGTTGAAGCGGTGCATCTTGCCGTCACGAGCCTTCCAGAAGGTCGTGGTCGCGGCGGACGTGATGGTGATGCCGCGCTCCTGCTCCTGCTCCATCCAATCCATGGTGGCAGCGCCGTCGTGGACTTCGCCGATCTTGTGCGACTTGCCCGTGTAGTAGAGGACGCGCTCGGTGGTCGTCGTCTTGCCGGCGTCAATATGCGCCATGATACCGAAATTGCGGTAGTCTTCGATTTTGTATTCGCGGGCCATCGTAGCTGCCTCTCAGTCTCGTTCGCGCTTTACCAGCGGTAGTGCGCGAAAGCGCGGTTGGCTTCAGCCATCTTGTGGGTGTCTTCACGCTTCTTGACAGCGGTGCCGCGGTTGTTGGCCGCGTCCATCAGCTCGCCGGAGAGGCGGTCGACCATCGTGGTCTCGTTGCGGTTGCGGGCCGCAGCAATCAGCCAGCGAATGGCCAATGCCTGGCGGCGCTCGGGGCGCACGTCGACCGGAACCTGGTAGGTGGCGCCGCCGACACGACGCGAACGCACTTCCACATGCGGCGCGACATTGTCGAGCGCCTGATGGAAGACGGTGACCGGCTCCTGCTTGGTCTTCGACTGAACCTGGTCGAGCGCGCCGTAGACGATGGTCTCGGCGACCGACTTCTTGCCGTCATACATGACGGCGTTCATGAACTTGGTGACGATCAGATCGCCGAACTTCGGGTCCGGATTGATCTCACGCTTTTCTGCACTGTGACGACGCGACATGGCTTTTGTCTCTCAATCTCATAGCCCGACGCACTCAAGGAGCGCCAAGGCCGGAAAATCTTACTTCGGACGCTTGGCGCCGTACTTCGAACGGCGCTGCTTGCGGTTCTTCACACCCTGCGTGTCGAGCACGCCGCGGATGATGTGGTAGCGAACGCCCGGAAGATCCTTGACGCGGCCGCCGCGGATCATCACCACGGAGTGCTCCTGAAGGTTGTGGCCTTCGCCGGGGATGTACCCGATCACTTCAAAACCATTGGTCAGGCGGATCTTGGCCACCTTGCGCAGCGCCGAGTTCGGCTTCTTCGGCGTCGTTGTATAGACGCGCGTGCAGACGCCCCGCTTCTGCGGGTTCTGCTGCATGGCCGGGACCTTGTTGCGCTTCACCGGCGCAATGCGCGGCTTGCGGATCAGCTGGTTGACGGTAGGCATTAAACCCTCTTGTCTCTCAATTCCGTGTCTCGCCCGGTCAGGGCCGCTCAAAGCGTCATTTCCATACGCAAATTCGGGCCATAAACCGCGCCTCGCGGTCTTGCCCGAACAAAAGGCAGAGGAAGCGGAAGCCGCTTCGTGCACGCCGGAAATGTCTTTTCGCTCGTAAAACGAACCCTGTTTGAGGCAAACTCCAAAGCGTGTCGCTTCGGAAGGGAGAGCCTCACATCGGTTCTGACTGGGCGGCTTCTACCCGTAAGACCGCGGACCGTCAAGCCCGGAGCACCAAATATTGCGCGCCGACCAAGGCTTGGCAGCCATGCGAAAACCGCATGTAATTTTCTTTCGCATTTTTGCAAGAGCGAGGAAGAAAGTGACAAGCCTTCAGGCAAAGTGAATGGGTTTGCGC
>NZ_RZRR01000860.1:0-2394 GCF_003998555.1 Mesorhizobium sp. M7A.F.Ca.CA.002.09.1.1
CGATCGTACCTCCCAACGCGGTCACCGTCTGCCGAATCCGCCCAGAAGTAACGGATCGCCTTCGCAAAGGGCTATACAACATTTTAAATATTGACGCGCGTAAAATTTTTATACAACATGCGAAAATGCTGGCGCGATATCGGGAGGCTGCCAGTCCTGGGAGGAGAAAATGACCGACATGAAAAAACGGCCGACCGCCGATGCGGATGCCGTGGGTCATGCGCGCATCGGATATTTCCGCCGCGGCCAGGGACCTCGACGGGGTCAGGCATAGATCACCTTGGCCCCTGTCCTATCAAGCTGGCTGCGTATTGGGCCGGACAGGCCATCGTCGGTGATCACGACATCGACGCTCGACAGCGAAAAGGCCTTGGAGGTTCCGCTGACGCCCCATTTGCTCGAATCCGCAAGGAGGACAACGCGCCGGGCCATGCGCACGAGGTTTCGCTTGGTTCGCGCCATGTCTTCGTTCACGTCGACCACATCCAGTGACGAGTCAATTGCATGCGCTCCAACAAAGACCTGATGCGCTACCAAGCCGCCGAGAGCCGTGTCGGCATCGGTGATCAGCGTGCTTACCGTATCCGGGTAGACCCGGCCGCCGATCATGTGAACGTCGAGCCCGGGCCGATGCATCAGATGCTGCACGATATTCATCGCCGTGGCCGCGACCACGACATTGCTGAGCGGCGGTAACAGCATGGCAACCTGCATCAATGTCGAGCCGCCATCGAAGATGACCGATTGGTTGTCCTCGAACAGGTCTATCGCTGCCCGGGCGATGCGTTTCTTTGCATCGAGGTTTGTTTGCATCCGCCGGGCGAACGCGGCCGTGGTCGAATCCGTGGTCCGGGTCACCGCGCCTCCGCGGGTCTTGGTCAGCAGTCCCTTGCGATCCAGTATCTCGAGGTCGGAGCGCACCGTGACTTCCGACACGCCAAAATCGTCTGACAGGTCCTTGATGCGAACCTGTCCGCTGCGTTGCACTTCACCCAGGATCGATTGGCGTCTCTGCTCTGACAACATTGGCCTGTCCTTGCCTCCATGCGCCAAGCGATCGCCCTGGCCTCGGTTCACTCTACCGAAAATAGGCGAATTCGAAAGCTTTCGAAAGATTGCATTTGTTATTTCTTTCGCAAACACTGGGTCCAGGATTTTGAAATCAATCAATTGGAGAGTTTTGGACTCATGAGCCTCGGAACCAAGGTGCGCCTGGCGCGCCTCTTCTCACATCCATCGGGGAATCTTTTTGGCGGCGCGGTCGACCACTTTGTCGGCTATGGCGACGTGCGCAAAGGAGGTCTTGCCGACCTGCCGGGTGCGCTTGCACGCGTCATGGTAGGCAAACCTGACTACGTCAGCATCCAGCCTGGCACCGCGCGCCATCTGTGGCCGCAATATGCGGGCAAGGCTTCCCTGGTGATCCAGGCCGGCTGCTTCACCCCAGACGATCGCATCAGTGAACTGATTGCAACGCCCGAGGATGCGGTGCGCGCCGGCGCCGATGCGTTGGCCGTGGCCATTCCGGTGCGCGGCGCGACCGAGGGAAAATACATACGCTGGCTGACCGATTCGGTGAACGCGGCGGCTCGTTACGGCATGCCGGTGGTAGCGCATATCTACCCTCGCGATTTCACCGACGGGGCAAAAATCGTCTTCACCCCCGACGAGATCGCCTATGCGGCACGCATCGGCTACGAGTCCGGCGTCGATGTGATCAAGATCGGGTACACGGGCGATTTCGAGTCGTTCCGAGAGACCGTTCGGACCTGCCCGGTGCCGGTTGTGATCGCTGGTGGTCCGAAGACCGACACGCTGCTCGGCGCCCTTCAACAGACGGCGGACGCCATCCGTGCAGGCGCGCGCGGTGCCGTGGTGGGCCGCAATCTCTGGGGGCACGGCGATCCGGAAAAGGCAGCGATCGCCTTTCGGGGCGTCATCCATGACGGCCTTTCGGCGCAAGACGCCTTGGCGAAGGCGGGTGCCTGAACGATGCCCGCCGTCCCTTCAATCCTCGGCTTCGGAGCTATTGCGATCGACGACATCGTCTATGTCGATCAGCCGTTGTCGGCGGGCAAGGGGAAGGTTTTGCAAAGTGCCCGAGCTTTCGGGGGAAACGTCGCGACGGCACTTGCCGCCGTCGCGCGGCTCGGCGGAAGCGCCGGGTTCGTCGGATGGCTGGGCAGTGCCGCCGACGACGCCGTGTTGTGCGATCTCGTTGCGAGCGGCGTTGAAACCGCGTTCGCGCCGCGCCACCCGCACGCGCGCCCGGTGCGCTCGCGGATCACCGTCGGTTCGGATGGGGAGCGGTTCATCGCGTATGACGACGAAGCGATGCTGGGCACCGCGCCGGACTTTCCGGACGAGGTTCTCAGCCGCGCGACTGTCCTGATC
>NZ_RZRR01000085.1:0-10403 GCF_003998555.1 Mesorhizobium sp. M7A.F.Ca.CA.002.09.1.1
ATGAAGCCGCGCATAGCAGTCCTCGGTTGCGGATACTGGGGCAGCAACCACATCCGCACTCTCAAGGCGCTCGGCGCGCTGCACGCGGTCTCCGATACCAACCGGGCCCGCGCGGAAGGCTTTGCCAGCGAGCAGGACTGCCTGGCGATCGAGCCGGACCAGCTGTTCGTCCGTGACGATATCGACGCCATCGTCATGGCGCTGCCGCCGCAGTTCCATGCCGACCTTGCGGTACGTGCCGTCGAGAACGGCAAGGACGTGCTGGTGGAAAAGCCGATCGCGCTGACGGTGGCGGATGCCGAGCGTGCGGTGCAGGCGGCCAAGGACAATGGCCGCGTCTTCATGGTCGGCCATGTCCTGCGGTTCCACCCCGCCTTCGAGACGCTGAAGGGGCTGATCGACAAGGGCGAACTCGGGGAGGTCCGCTACATCCACTCTCACCGGCTCGGCCTCGGCAAGTTCCACACAGAGAACGACGCGCTGTGGGACCTGGCGCCGCACGATCTGTCGATGATCCTGGCGATCACCGGCACAGAGCCGATCGAGGTGCGCGGCGAGGGGGCCGCCCTGCTCGACAATCTCAGCGACTTCGCGCATCTGCACATGCGCTTCCCCAACGGCCTGCGCAGCCATCTCTTCACCTCGCGTCTCAATCCCTATCGCGAGCGGCGGCTGACCGTGGTCGGCACCAAGGCAATGGCGGTGTTCGACGACGTCGAGCCATGGGAACGCAAGCTGGCCGTCTACCGCCACGCGGTGTGGCAGGACAGCGGCCAATGGGCCTTCACCACCAATGAGCCGTCCTATGTCGCGGTTGCCCAGGGCATGCCGCTGACGCGCGAGCTGGAGCATTTCATCCAGTGCATCGAGACGCGTGCCGAACCGCGTACCAGCGGCGAGGAAGCGATCAGGGTGCTGCGCATCCTGACCGCCGGCACGGTCACCCACACCAAGTCGAATTCCTGAAGCGCGGATTATTCGGCAGGAAACTTATTCGGCAAGAATCTTATTCCGCGGGAATCTTATTCCGCGGGAATCTGGTCCGGCCGGGCGGCAAGCCGGGTCAGCATGGCCTCGGCCTCGGCGCCACGCTCCGATCGCTCGATGAAGCCGCCGCCGAACACGCGGGCCTCGTTGCCGTCATCGGAGTAGAGCACGCAGGCCTGGCCCGGCGCGATGCCGGACTCGCCGTCTACCAGTTCCACCCATGTGGCACCGGCACGATGATGCAGCACGGCCGGGCGCGGCGGCCGCGTCGAGCGGACCTTGGCGAACAGTTCCAGGCCGCCGGCAGGGACGTCTGTGAGCGGTCCGTCGCCCAGCCAGTTCATATTGCGGAGATAGATCTTGTGCGTCTCCAGCGCCTCGCGCGGGCCAACCACGACGCGAGCCCGGTCGGCATCGAGATGGACGACGTAAAGCGGCTCGCCGGAAGCGATGCCGATGCCGCGGCGCTGGCCGATCGTGTAGCGCAGGATGCCCTCATGGCGGCCGAGCACGCGGCCGTCGATGTGGACGATGTCGCCCGGATTGGCCGCAGTTGGCTTCAGCTTGGCGATGATGTCGGAATACTTGCCCTGCGGCACGAAGCAGATGTCCTGGCTGTCCTGCTTGGCGGCAACCGCCAGCCCCATCTCCTCGGCGATGGCGCGAACCTGAGGCTTCGACAGGCCGCCGAGGGGAAAGCGCAGATAGTCGATCTGCGCCTGCGTGGTGGCGAACAGGAAGTAGCTCTGGTCACGGTCGGCGTCGACCGGACGGTAGAGCGCGCGCTGGGCGCCATTGGCGCCGGAACGGATGTAGTGGCCGGTGGCCAGCGCGTCGGCGCCGAGCTCCTTGGCGGTGGCCAGGAGGTCGGCGAACTTCACCGTCTGGTTGCAGGAAACGCACGGGATCGGCGTCTCGCCGGCGACGTAGCTCTCGGCGAAGGGATCGATGACCGCCTTGCGGAAGCGTTCCTCGTAGTCGAGCACATAATGGGGGATGCCGAGCGTCTCGGAGACACGGCGGGCATCGTCGATGTCCTGCCCCGCGCAGCATGAGCCGGCCCGGTGCGTCGCCGCGCCGTGGTCGTAGAGCTGCAAGGTGACGCCGACGACGTCGTAGCCCTCGCGTTTCAGCAGGCCGGCGACGACCGATGAATCGACACCGCCGGACATGGCGACGACGATGCGGGTGTTTTCGGGACGTCCGGGAAGATCGAGACTGTTCATGATGCTTTCGTTCTGCGCGGCGCCTCAATGCCAATGTCGAGAATATAGGTCAAGCTTTACCGGCGCGCCAGCGTGCAGGGCGATTCACCGTTTGTGGCCGATCTTCGCCAAGGGATGCATTTTCCCCCGGCAAATCAGGGTTTGCGGGCAGATGTTTCAAATGCCGGCGAAAAGACTAACGCGGCGTTCATGATCCTTACCTAGTCATTAGGGTCTGCTTAGGCAATTTTTAAAGCTGTGGCGGTAACGTGGCGGGGATTGGGTCTTTGAGTTTTTTGTAGAGAGTACGATGACCGATCTGGTTAGACCGAGAGTCAAATATGTTATCGGGCCTGACGGCAGCCCTCTTACGATTGCCGATCTGCCGCCGACCAATACACGTCGCTGGGTTATCCGGCGTAAGGCGGAAGTGGTTGCGGCCGTGCGCGGCGGGCTTTTGAGCCTGGACGAGGCATGCCAACGCTACAAGCTCACCACCGAGGAATTCCTGTCCTGGCAGGCGTCGATCGACGAATACGGCCTTGCCGGGCTGCGCACGACACGCATCCAGCAATACCGGCACTGACCATTGCGAATTTAGATGAAGGGCGCGGCTAACTCCGCGCCCTTCTGTTTTTCACGGTCACCGTTCCGCTCAGAGCGACAGCACAACCTTGCCGATCGGCTTGGTGGCAAGGAAGGCGTGAGCGGCCCCCGCCTGGTCCAGTGGGAAGCTCTTCGCCACATGGACGGTGATCTTGTTGGCATCGATCAACCGAGCCAGTTCCAGCAGGCCCTCCCTGTCGGGGAAGACCGACATACGCTCGACCCGAATATCGCGCGCACTGGCGTGCGCCCTTGTGTCGTCGCTGACATCGAGCAGTGACACCAGCACGCCGCCACGCTTGAGCACCTTCAGCGAGCGTTGGGCGTGGTCGCCCCCCATTGGATCCAGCACCAGATCGATGTCGCGAACCTGGTCGGTGAAATCGCCCTTGGTGTAGTCGATGACCTCGTCGGCGCCGAGGTTGCGGACGAAATCGAGCTTGCCCGGGCTGGCCGTGGCGACGACGTGGGCGCCGCGCGCCTTGGCGATCTGCACCGCCAGATGACCGACGCCGCCGGCTCCCGCATGCACCAATACGCGCTGCCCCGATTTCAGCCCGCCGTGGCGAACAAGCCCTTGCCAGGCGGTGAGGCCGGCCAGCGGCAAGGCGCCTGCCTCGAGGTGGCCCGCGCCCTTCGGCTTCAGTGTGATTTGATCGGCAGGTACGGCAACCAACTCGGCATAGGCGGCGGCCTGCTTGGGAAAGCGCGGCATCCCGAACACCTCGTCGCCGATCTTGAAGCCGGTGACGCCGGCGCCGAGTGCTTCGACAGTTCCCGAGATATCCCAACCCAGGATGAAGGGCGGCTCGCCGAGCAAGGGGTAGTAGCCGGCACGGACGGCGCCATCGACCGGATTGATGCCCGCGGCCTTGACACCGACCAGCACTTCGCCGGCCTCTGGCGTGGGATCGGGCTGATCGGCGATGACAAGGACGTCGGGTCCGCCGACGGAATTCTGGATAGCGGCACGCATTGAGATATCTCCTGCTCGGTTGATGCCACTATCATTTGGATAGTAATAGTCCCTTGTCCAGTATGTACCTTTCTGATACATACGCACCTCATGGATAGTGAAGATGATTGCGGTTTCGGCTATGACGCGTTCCGGCGAACGTGTCCTTCGCACACGGTGCTGGAGATGCTGGCCAGCAAATGGGTCTATCTGGTGGTTTGCGCGCTGCGCAAAGGCCGGCTGCGCAATGGCGAGCTTGCCCGGAAGCTTGACGGCATCACGCCGAAGATGCTGACCCAGACGCTGCGCGTGCTCGAGCGCGACGGATTGGTACGGCGCGAGATCTTTCCGGTCATTCCGCCGCGCGTCGAATATGAATTGACCGAGCTCGGTCAGAACCTGGCGGGACTGCTTACCCAGATCAGGTCATGGGCGGAGCAGCATGCGCCGGATATCAAGGATGCCCGTGCAAGGGCAATTGCCGAGAATGAAGGGGATTGGGCCGCGTAGGGCGGGTTTCATTCTTCTGGGCGTATTCCGCCGGGCCGCAAGCCGCGACAATGCGCCAGTCCGATGGCGAGCGTTGACGTCGCCAAGGGCAGGGTTTTAGCCGATCATGGCGCTGCGGCCACCGACTTCGGCTTCGCGGATCTTCGTGTCGCGCGATTCCAGCATTTCCGCTTTGGAAAGCTCCGCTTCAGCTTCGCCGAGTAATGATTCGGCGGCGCTTCGCTGCTGGGCGAGGTCGCTTTGGGAATTCCTGAGATTGTCGCGGCGCAGGCGAGCCGCCTTGGCGAAGGTCGGATAGGCGAAATGGTTGATGTCGGTGATGCCGGCCTTCTTTTCCTCGGCGGTAATCTGAAGCTCCAGCTCGACGGCCATGCGTTCGAACTCGGCGATCATCATGTCGAGCTGCAGCAGCTGCCGCCGCTTCTCATTCACCTGAAACTGTTTCAGCCGAACGAGGTTTTCACGTGACTTCATGATTCGGTACTCCCGGAAACGCACACCCGCACTTATCGTCCAAACCACCTGGAAACGCCCAGGCCGCACCCGTGTCCACCGGCTTTCCCCCAACTATGGGAAACAAAACCCTAAAGTTTTTTGCCGGCGGTAACCATTCGTTTACGGGCATTGTTAATCATACGGGTCAGGACTTAAGGCCGGGTAAAAATTCCGGCCACCGATGCGGAAGCGACGTCGATGAGTCCCTGGAGTCGCTTAGTCCAGGTTGTTAATGTGTTGCATTAGGAATTTGGTTCTGAGATTCGTTATTAGATTCAAGAGGGTGTAGAAAGAGGTTAAAAAATCTGGTACCGTCATGGACGGGAAATTAGGATTTGTTAACCATTCAATGGCAGCCTCTGCACAAGGCAACCACTGCTCCGGGTCCGGACGGGTCGTGAAATGGTCCGGCAGCAGAAAAGGGGAATAAAATGCGTGTTCTGCTGATAGAAGATGACAGTGCAACCGCACAAAGCATCGAACTGATGCTGAAATCGGAAAGTTTCAACGTCTACACGACCGATCTCGGTGAAGAGGGCGTCGATCTAGGCAAGCTCTACGACTACGATATCATTCTTCTCGACCTCAACCTGCCTGACATGTCAGGCTACGAGGTCTTGAGAACGCTTCGCCTTTCCAAGGTCAAAACACCTATTCTCATCCTCTCCGGCATGGCCGGCATCGAGGACAAGGTGCGCGGCCTCGGCTTCGGCGCAGACGACTACATGACCAAGCCATTCCACAAGGACGAGCTGGTTGCCCGCATTCATGCCATCGTGCGGCGTTCCAAGGGCCACGCCCAGTCGGTCATCACCACCGGCGACCTGGTGGTCAACCTCGATGCCAAGACAGTCGAAGTCGGCGGCCAGCGCGTGCACCTGACCGGCAAGGAATACCAGATGCTGGAGTTGCTCTCGCTACGCAAGGGCACCACGTTGACCAAGGAAATGTTCCTCAACCACCTCTATGGCGGCATGGACGAGCCTGAGCTGAAAATCATCGACGTCTTCATCTGCAAGCTGCGCAAAAAGCTCGACGCGGCATCGGGCGGTCAGAACTACATCGAAACGGTCTGGGGTCGCGGCTATGTGCTGCGCGAACCGGAAGACATTCGCGTCAGCGCCTGAGCGACGAATCGTTCGAATCTTTTCAATAAAAAACCCGGCTTCGGCCGGGTTTTTGCATGATGGGCTGGTAACGGTCTGCTTCTGGGCTTCCGAGCAGAAGACCGTCACGCACTTTTTCTGGAGTTGCTCAAGGATGCCGAATCAGGTGCGCTCTTCAAGGTGCGAAAGCGCTCGAGCAACTGCGGGCGGTTGAACGGCTTCAAGAGATAGCCCTGGGCGCCGGCTCGCTTGGCCCGCATGATCGAAGCAATATCGAGCTCGACCAGGGAAATCAGGATCTGCGGCCTTATCGGGCTCTCCATGGCGCGGACGCGACGGATGAGATCGACCGCCGGTACGTCGGGCAAGGCGCCATCGACGACGATGATGTCGGGCATGTCGGCGGCGCACATCTCCAGCGCGTCAAGTCCGCTGGCGGCCTCGATGACAATCATTTCGGAGCCGCCCAGGATGCGTTTTGCAACCTTCCTGATAACGCTTGAATCGTCGACGAACATGCAGCGTTTCATTTCCGGGTCCTCTTTGCCTTCTGGCAGTCCGGTAGCGTCGGGGGCATCCAGGACGCACCATAGGCCAATCTGGTAAAGAAGCCGAAAAGGCGTTAGGTAAAATTTTTATAAAGATGGGCAGGTGCCTACTTTTATTCACGAATGCTTTGGCGCCGCCTGAACGACCAGACGCATCTCAAGTCGATGAGCTGGAATTACAGCTTTAAATGAAAAAATACTTCGCTTTATCGGCTGCGCATCAGGCCGCCGAAAGCACGATTTCTTCCGGCGTCGCGTGGATCGATATCGTCATGCCGGCCTCGCGCGCCAGAAGCAGCGTGTAATAGGGCTGCACGGAATGCGCGTCGATCGGCTCCTCCGGCTTGTGGCCGGAATGCAGTTCGAGGAATTTCGGCGGCACCCGCAGCATCGGGCCAGCCGACGCAAGCGCGAAACGCGGTTCGGTCTCAAGGTTTTCCAGCGTCACGGAAAGCTTGCCGCCGCGCGGAATGGCGGCATTGGCGACGAGGATCAGGTTGAGCAGCAGCTTGACCTTGTTCTTGGGCAGCAACGCGCGGGGCCCGTTCCAGGTCAGTTCCGGCTTTTCGTTCTTGAGGAAGGCGATGGCGACCGCTTCGGCATCGCCGGTATCGATCAACATACCGGCCGAACCGGCGGCACCGAAGGCGATGCGGGCGAACTGAAGGCGGGCCGAAGCGTTGCGGGCGCTCTGACGGATCAGCTTCATGGCGTCCTCATCGGCGCCGCCTTCATCAAGCAATTCGAGCCCGTTGTTGATCGCGCCGACCGGCGAGATGATATCGTGGCAGACCCGGCTGCACAAAAGCGCTGCCAGATCGGGTGCGGAAAGGGTGAACAGATCGGCCATCGGCGAAAAATCCCTGCAAAATCTCACAACTCATGGCCGGGCGATCGATCGTCGCCTGCCACACGAATCACGCACTCTCTCCTCAGGCTTTCTGAATACACAGCGCCCGTGCGTGCAGCAACAAATCCAAATTGTGGTTGTGGCAAATGGCGTGTTCACGCAGGCTGCCGACCCCAATTGAGCGACCCCAAACAGCCTTCGAACCGCCATGTTCATGTGGGAGCTTAATGGTTGAAAAAGGATTACGGCATAATTTGCCCCTAACAGTTACCCTTAACGGCCGGCTAAAAGAGCCGTACGGGGTGCGAGGCGTCGGCGAAGGTGCTCCCTGACGGAGATTGGAAGCATGTTTTCCCGATACTACGACCGGAGCTTTCTCCGTGTCTTCTCAATGGCGGTCACGCTCCTGGGCGTTCTCGTCTTCTCGACTTCAGCCCTGCGGGCCCAGGAATACACCGCTCAGGAGATTGTCGATTCCGGTCACAAATTTTTTGGCGCCACATCGGGCGGACTCGCCACGGTGATCGAGAAGATTTTTGCCTCCTACGGCCTGCCCAACGGCTATCTGCTGGGCGAAGAGGGTTCTGGTGCGCTGATCGGTGGCCTGACCTATGGCGAAGGCACGCTCTACACCAAGAATGCCGGCGACCACAAAGTGTTCTGGCAAGGCCCGTCGCTCGGCTGGGATTTCGGCGGCGAGGGGTCGCGGGTGATGATGCTGGTCTACAATCTCGATGATGTGGGCAGCCTCTACAACCGCTATGGCGGCGTTGCCGGTTCAGCCTATGTGGTGGCGGGCGTCGGCTTCAACGTGCTGAAGAACAACAATGTTCTCCTGGTGCCGATCCGCACCGGCGTCGGTGCTCGGCTCGGCGTCAATCTCGGCTATCTGAAGCTTACCGAGCGGGCCACGTGGAATCCGTTCTAGGCTGAAGTCCTTGGCTGTCGTTGTCCAAAACCGGGACCGCTTTTGGGTCGACATGCATTAAACTCGTACCGTTGCGGCAAACCCTTGCCGCAACGCTGGATTTCCGCCATGTCAACGTGGCACAGTCAAAGCGATCTATGCGCTTTTGATGCTTGCCGGCCACAACGGGTAGTCACTTGGTCCAGTCGGTCCTGTTCTTCGTCCTCGGCTTTCTCTGCGCTGGCTTTCTGGCGCTCATGGTGGCTCCGGCCATATGGCGTCGTGCGGTCGCGCTTACACGCAAACGCATCGAATCCTCGATCCCTCTGACGCAGACCGAGATCCAGGCGGACAAGGATCGCATCCGCGCCGAATACGCCATGACGACGCGCCGCCTGGAAATCAGCGTCAAGGCGTTGCGTGAGAAGGCGGCCGAACAACTGGTCGAGATCAATCGCGGTCGCGAGGCCATGAAGGGCCTGGCGGTCGAGCGGACTGACAAGAACCAGGTGCTGACCGAGCTGGGCGCGAAGAACGAAGCGCTGCGTCAGCGAGAGGGCGAGTTGCAGCAGCTTTCGGAGCGTCTGAAGGAAACCGAACGCAAGCTGGAAAAGCGCGCCCTTGAGCTGGAAAAGCTGGAGCGCATGTATGACGACGCCAGTTTTTCCTCGAGCAGCCGGCAGATCGAGCTCGTGGCGCGAGAGTCCGAAATGCAGAAACTCGCCAGTGACATTGCGATGCTGCGCGGCCAGCGCAAGGAAGCCGACAGGCGCGGCCAGGAAATCGCGGCCGAAAGCAAGGCCGCGCGGGACGCCCTGAAAGCCGAGAAGAAAAAGACCGCCGAGCTCGACAAGAAGGTCGAACGGCTGCTGGCCACACTTGCCGATCGAGAAGACAAACTCGACCGCCGCGAAAAGGAACTGGCACGCATGCGCGAAAGATCGAAATCCGAGGACAGCGCGCCAGCCTTGCGGCTGGTCGGCAAGGGCGGCGATGTCGCGAGGAGCGATGATTTCGACAAGGCAATCGCCAAGCTCGATAGCGACCGTGAGCAGCTCGAGGCGAGGCTGACGGCGCTGGCGCGCGAGAACAAACGGCTGAAGGCGGATCTCACCGCACTGGCCGCCTCCAAGGCCGCTGACAGCAGCTCCGCCTTGCGCGAGCAGATGAACGAGCTGGCGGCGGAGGTCGTCCATCTGACGGCCAAGCTCGAGGGGCCTGGTTCGCCGATCGCCATGGCATTGGCGGTACCGTCGGACGCACGCTCCGGCAACGGTGACCGCAGTCTTGCCGACCGCGTGCGCGCGCTGCAGAAGGCTGACGCGACAAGCTGAGATCAGGTCTCCTTAGAGCATTTCACCGTTTCACGGAAACGGCGAAATGCCCTAACTCTTTGCTTTGAGGCAATTCTGGACGGAAAACCGCTTCACACTTTTCCTAGAATTGCTCTAGCCGAAAAATGATGCAGCGCGATGGCTGAAGCCGCGGCGACATTCAGGCTGTCGAAGCCTTCCGCCATGGTGATCCGCACGTCGTGCAGGCTTGCGAGCAGGTCGTCCGGCAAGCCTTCGCCCTCGGTGCCGAGATAGAGCGCCAGGCGCTCGCTGCGCTGCGCATCGCGGATGTCGGTCTCCCCGCGGGGCGAGAGCGCGAATTGTTCGAAGCCACGTCGGGCGAGCATCGTTGTGAAGCCGGCGGTGTCGGTGAACGATGCGAACGGGATCTTGAGCGCGGCGCCGACCGAAACGCGGATCGCCTTGCGATAGAGCGGGTCGCAGCACGTCGCATCCAGCAAAACCGCGTCAGCGCCAAAGGCGGCGGCGTTGCGGAAGATCGAGCCCACATTGTCATGATTGGCGATGCCGACGAGCACCACGACCAGCGCACGAGGCGGCAAGCCATCGAGCAGGGCTTCGGCCGGCTGCGGCGCTCCCTTGCGGCCCATGGCCAGGATGCCGCGATGCATGTGAAATCCGGCGATTGCGTCCATCACCGCGCTGGTTGCCACATAGACCGGGAGATCGGCGGGCGCCTTGCTCAGGATCTTGTCGAGACCCGCCAGCCGGTTTTTCAGGACGAGGACCGATTCGGCGGCAAAGCGTCCAGTTGTGAGCAGCAGGTCGAGCACCACCTTGCCTTCGGCGACGAAGCGGCCTTGCCGGCCGGCGAGGTCACGCTCGCGAATGTCGAGATAGGCAGCGACGCGCGGATCTTGCGGGTCGTCGATGCGAATG
>NZ_RZRR01000861.1:0-2392 GCF_003998555.1 Mesorhizobium sp. M7A.F.Ca.CA.002.09.1.1
GCCGACTGCTCCTGCCGAAGCCGAGCCGGACAGTCCGGCGGATGGCGGCGTGACCAGGCCACGCGTCGATCCGGACACGCCGGTGCCCGAGGTCATCTACGATCTCGGCAAGCTGCCGGAACCAGTGCGGCGCATGCATGATTTGATCGTCGAAGCCTGCAAGGGCGGCGATATCGAAAAGTTGCGGCCGTTGATCGGCACGGGCGACAACACAACGCAATTGTCCCTAACCGACATTGATGGCGATGCCGTCGCCTTCCTCAAGGGCCTCTCGGGAGACCCGGACGGCCAGGAAATCCTGGCCATCCTGGAGGAGGTGCTTGATGCCGGCTACGTCCACCTCGATGCCGGCACGCCACAAGAGCTCTATGTGTGGCCGTATTTCTTCGCCCTCCCGCTGGACAAGCTGGACGCCAAGCAGCGGGTCGAACTGTTCAAGATCGTCACCGCTGGCGATTTCGACGACATGAAGCAGTTCGGCGCCTATATTTTCTATCGCGTCGGTATCACCCCTAGCGGACAGTGGTCATTCTTCGTCGCCGGGGATTGAGAGCGGCTCTTCCCACCCACGGGGGTAGGGAGCCTAGCGGGGCAATGCCTCAGAAAACTCCACCGCCCTACCCTGGCTTGGCGTGGCGATCTCGCCTTCCCACATCACGCGGCGGCCGCGAATGACGGTGCCGACCGGCCAGCCGACCACTTCTCTCCCGTCATAAGGCGTCCAGCCGGCTTTCGAGCCGGCCTGCGCATTGGTGATGGTCTGGCGCCGCTTCATATCGACGATGGTGAAGTCGGCCTCGTAGCCGGCAGCGATGCGGCCCTTTCTCGCCATGCCGAAGATCCGCTGCGGGCCGTGGCTAGACAGGTCGACAAAGCGCTGCAAGGTCAGCCGGCCGGCATTGACGTGGTCGAGCATGATCGGCACCAGCGTCTGCACGCCGGTCATCCCCGACGGTGAGGCCGGATAGGGCTTTGCCTTCTCGGCCAGCGTGTGCGGCGCGTGGTCGGAGCCGAGCACATCGACGATGCCTTGCGCAATGCCATGCCAGACGCCATCGCGATGGCGCGCGGCACGCACCGGCGGGTTCATCTGGATCAGCGTGCCAAGCCTGAGATAGTCGTCGGCGCTCAGCGTCAAATGATGTGGCGTCGCCTCGCAGGTCGCGACATCCTTGTGTTGTTCGAGGAACACAATCTCCTCGGCGGTCGAGATGTGTAGAACATGGATGCGGGCACGGGCGTTTCGCGCAATGCGTACCAGCCGTTCGGTACAGCGCAAGGCGGCGATCTCGTCGCGCCAGACAGGGTGCGATGCCGGGTCGCCTTCGATGCGTTCGCCAAGGCGCTCGCGCAGCCGGAATTCGTCTTCCGAATGAAAGGCGGCGCGCCGGCGCGTGTTTCTCAGGATCGACGCCACGCCCTCGTCATCCTCGACCAGCAGGTCGCCAGTGGACGAGCCCATGAAAACCTTGATCCCGGCCGCACCCGGCAGCCGCTCAAGCTCGCCGACATCCCCGGCATTCTCGCGGGTGCCGCCGACCCAGAAGGCGAAATCGCAATGCATGCGCCCCGTGCCGCGCCGGACCTTGTCGGCAAGCGCTGCCTCGCTGGTGGTCAGCGGATTGGTGTTGGGCATCTCGAACACGGCGGTGACGCCGCCAAGCACGGCAGCGCGCGAACCCGTTTCCAAATCTTCCTTGTGCTCCAGTCCCGGCTCGCGAAAATGCACCTGGCTGTCGACGACACCCGGCAGGATATGCAGGCCGCGGCAGTCGATCGTCTCGCCGGCCGAGGCCTGGCGGAGATCGCCGATGGCAGCGATGCGCCCGTCCTTCACGCCGATGTCGCGAGCCCCTTCGCCGTCATGGTTGACCACTGTGCCGCCTGTCAGGATGAGGTCGTAGATCATGGCCATGCTCTCTTGCGGGGGGAGTGCCAGCGGCTTACGTAAAGGCCGACCATTTTGCAAGATCAGGTTGCTTTTCCGCCCATGCCCTGTGCCCAGCTCAAAGACCGCGCCCTCATTTCCGTATCAGGTCCGGATGCCGAGCATTTTTTGCAGAACATCCTGACCACCGATCTCGACATCCTGGCTCCCGGCGAAGCCAAACCCGGTGCGCTGCTGACGCCGCAAGGCAAGATCCTGTTCGATTTCCTGATCTCCCGCACCGGCGAGAATGCATTCCGGCTCGAATGCCGTGCCGACATATCGGACGATTTCGTACGCCGGCTGACGCTCTACAAACTGCGCGCCAAGGTCGAGATTACCAAATCCGATCAGGCGTTTGTCACCGTCGCGTGGGGACATGAATCAACACCCTCACAATCTGATTCAACGGCGGCCGCCGACACACGCTTACCCAAGCGCGCCGTCACCCGTTCCTATGGCGAA
>NZ_RZRR01000862.1:0-2390 GCF_003998555.1 Mesorhizobium sp. M7A.F.Ca.CA.002.09.1.1
TCCGTAAGGATAGCAGGCATCGACGATGTTCGAGGGGTCGGAGCCCGCACCGAAAGGCTGCTCGCGCTCGACGAATTCCAGCGGCGTTCCGCCGCGGAAGCGATAGCCGATACGGTCGGCTTCGGGCGCGACCTTCCAGGTTTCCTCAAAGAACCGATTGCCGGCAGCCTCAGTGATCCGATGCCAGTATATGCCGGGAAGCATTCTGAGTTCCGCCGGACTATTGCGCGCGCGGCGCAGATTTGCAGGCAGTGAAAGACCGGCTTTGCCGGAACCTTCGCCGAGGGGAAGCTCATCGCCCGCTTTCAGCGTGCGGCCCTGATGGCCGCCAAGCGCGCCCAGAATGTAAGTCGAGCGCGAACCGAGAACCACGGGTACGTCGATGCCGCCGGAGACGGCCAGATAAGCGCGCGCGCCGCCCTTGAGGAAGCCGAAAGAAAGTCGGTCACCGGCCTTCACCGGAAAACTTTCCCACGTCGACCGTTCCTCGCCATTGAGTTTGGGTGGGAGCTCTCCACCTGTGACGGCGACGACCGCGGATTGGGTGAATTCGAGTTCGGGACCCATGAAAGTGGCTTCGAGCACCGCGGCACCCGGATCGTTGCCGACAAGCAGGTTTGCGATGCGTGTCGCAAAGCGGTCCATGCCGCCGCCTTCTGGAATGCCGACATGATAGTGGCCGGGTCGGCCAAGGTCCTGCACGGAAGTGGAGAGGCCGGGAGAGATTACCTTAACGGCCATTGATAAGCTCCATCAGCTTTGCATTGGTGCCGTAAATGTCGCTGTTGAAATCCTTCAGGCTGAAGGTGCACTCGCGAACCGTCGGCTGCCACCGATTGGCTTCGATTTCCTCAAGCGTGGCGTCGTAGTCATCGCGGCCAATGGCCTTGAACTTGACGATATCGCCTGGCTTGAACAGGCACATGTCATCGGCGAGGTAGCGCACCTTCCTGGTCGGGTCGTAGATCGGGGCCGGGGTTATGCCATACATCTGGTAGCCGCCAGCGCCGCGTACCGAATAGATCGCTGCAAAGCAGCCGCCATGGCCAATGGTGAGCTTGGGAGTGTCGGTGCGTGGACGCAAGTATTTCGGCGCCTGAATCTGTTTCTTGCGCTCAACCATCTGGTACAGGAAGGGCAGTCCGGCGACGAAGCCGACCATCGATACGAACCAGGGCTGGCCGGAATAGGCCTCGATAAACTCTTCCACCGTGGCGTAGCCGTTGATGCGTGCCGAATATTCAAGATCGGTGGAGGAGGGGTCCTGATGGCGCTCGCGGAAGCGCAGGCAGGTTTCACGCGTCCATGGATCCTGGAAATAAACCGGCAGTTCGATGATCCGGGTCTTCAGCACCGGGTCCGACTTCGAGGCGGCCTCTTCCATCGACTTCAGTTCGCTGAGCAAATCCTGCGGCTTGACGATGTCGGGGTTGAAGCGAATCTGGAAGCTGGCGTTGGCTGGGCAGATCTCGGTGACGCCTCGGATGCCTGCCGTACGCACCGCATTGGTCATCGAAAGGCCGGTAAAGAAGGAGGTGAGCGACATTTCTTCGGACACCTCGCCGAAGATATGTTCGTCACCGCCGAAGTTGAATCGTATCGACATCGGTCCTCCTTAACCCGCCAATGCTGCGGCGTTTTCGATGAGCCAGCCTTCCAGCCAGCGGGTATGCACGTCTCCCGCCCGCATCGCCGGATCGGCGGCCAGCGCAAGAAACAGCGGCTTGGTGGTCTTGAGCCCGCCGATCTTCAACTCGTTGAGCGCGCGGATCAGGCGCACTATCGCCGCCTCGCGCGTCTCTGCATGCACGATCAGCTTGGCAAGCAGCGAGTCATAAAAGGGCGGCACCTGATAGCCTTGATAGAGCATCGAATCGAAGCGTACGCCCGGACCGCCGGGAATGCGAAGCTCGGCCACCTGCCCGGGGAATGGAGCGAACTCCTTCGCCGGGTCTTCGGCATTGAGCCGGACTTCGATCGCATGCCCTTTGACGGAGACATCGCTTTGCCGGATCCGCAGCTTCTCGCCGCCGGCGATGCGAAGCATCTCCGCAACGAGGTCGATGCCGGTGATCGCTTCGGTGACCGGGTGCTCGACCTGGATACGGGTGTTCATCTCGATGAAGTAAAAGCGGTCTGCTTCATCGTCGTAAAGATACTCTACCGTGCCGGCACCAGAGTATTTGACCGCCTTGGCCAAGGCGACCGCTGAAGCGCAGAGCTCTTCGCGCAGCCTGTCTGAAAGTGCGCGCGACGGCGCCTCCTCCCAAACCTTCTGGCGTCGCCGCTGCAGCGAGCACTCCCGCTCGTAGCAGTGGATGGCATCGCTTCCGTCTGCCAGCACCTGCACCTCGATATGGCGGGCCTCTGCCACTACCCTTCCTCTGACG
>NZ_RZRR01000863.1:0-2387 GCF_003998555.1 Mesorhizobium sp. M7A.F.Ca.CA.002.09.1.1
TCTCAAGGCCTTGTGAAGCTGGCCAACAGGCAACGGTCAGCTTTGCACGTCACCTCCGCCGCCCCCCGGCGGAGGTGACCTCGTTTCCGGCCGGCGTCGTCCCGGTTTTCGGCACCGCAATGGCTGCGGTCCCGAGGCGCGACGCGCTTTTGCGCAATCCGGGACGGGAAACCGCTGCGCATTTCTTCGGACCTGCCCAGAGCAATTCTAGAAAAAGTGTGAAGCGGTTTTCCCGTTCCCTTGGGAATTGCGTCACAGAGTTAGAGCAGCTCGCCGTTTCCGTGAAACGGTGAAATGCTTTAGGAAGGCCTGTCGCGGTCGCGCCACTCACGCATCATCAAGGCCGCTTCGGTGCGATTTCGCACATTGAGCTTCGACAGCACTCCGGTCATGTGATGTTTGACGGTCTTCTCCTGCAACTCAAGCCGCAAGGCGACTTCCTTGTTGCTCAGCCCCTCCGCCACCAGCCGCAGGATTTCCGTTTGCCGATCGGTGAGCTGCCGCAGCCGTTCCGCCAAGCCGTCGGTCGGCTGCTGGGACTGGAGATCCGAAAGCAGCCGGGCCGATAGTGTCGGCGAGAGATAGCTTTCGCCGGCTGCGACATTGCGCAGGATGTCGGCGAGGCCGCGCGATCCGACGCCTTTGAGGACATAGCCATTCACCCCTGCGTTCAGCGCCTTGGTCACATCGGCATTGGCCTCCGAGACGGTCAGCATGACGATCTTCTGGGCGGGATGGTTGGCGAGGATGCTTGCGACCGCGCTCAGCCCGCCGCCCGGCATCGAGATGTCGAGCAGCAAGATGTCGGGCCGCATCGTCGCGGCGAGGCGTTCGGCATCCTGCGCCGTGGCGCCCTCGCCAACCATCTCGAAGCCTCCGATCTCCGACAGGCTGCGCGTCACACCTTCGCGAAAGAGGGGATGATCGTCGACAATGGCAATGCGAATGGTCCCAGTCATGCTTGCTCCTCGACCGACAGACGGATCACCAAACGCGTACCTTGCGGCCCGGTCAAGGTTTCGAACTGTCCGCCAATGCTTTCGACCCGTTCCCTGAGGCCGGCGAGCCCGAGGCCCTCGACCCGTGCCGTCGGATCGAAACCCGGCCCGCGGTCCGACACTTCGACAAAAAGCCTGCCACCTTTCATCCCGGCACTCACCGCCTGATCCTTGCCTAGCCCGTGGTGATAGGCATTGTTCAGCCCTTCCTGGACGAAACGATAGATGCTGATCTTCTCGGAGGCGCCGGGTTCAGGCAACTGTCCGGCCAGCGTCAGCGTCACCGACGTTCCCGTCCTCTGTTCGTGTTCCTTGACGGCCAGCCGCAGAATGTCGGTTGCGGCAGCCGTCTCGATCTGCGGCAGGACAAGGCCGGTGCAGATGCCGCGTATTTCGCGCATCGCATCCTCCAGCGTCTTGCGAATCATCGTGACCTCGGTCGAGCGGCTTGCGCCCGAATGGCCATCGCTGGAAAATATCGGGCTGTCCATGCGCAGCGCCGCCAGGGCCACGAGTTGGGCCGGGCCGTCATGCAGGTCGGCGCCGATGCGGCGCAGATATCTTTCGTTGAGCGCGGTGGCGCGGCGCGAGGCCTGTTGCACGCGCAGTCGCAAGGCACTGTTTTGCGCCACCAGACCCTGCAGTTCCGACACCTGGCGGCGCAGCGCCCCACGCTGGTCGTCGATGGTGCGGCTGCCGCGCAGGACGATGCCCGACAGGAGCAGGAATGCCGCCAGGGTCGCGCCGGCCACGATCAGCCAGCTCGACCACAGAGCGGAAGCCAGGGTGGCCTGGAAATCGTCGGCGATCTCATAGAACTCGGTAACCGCCACCACCTCGCCCGACCAGGGCTCGCGCACGGGATTGTAGATCTCCAGCAATGGCAAGCCGGTCGCCTTCTCCTCGCTCTCATCCTCATCGAAAGTATTGAATTCAGCGACGACATTGCCTTGGAAAGCGGAACGCAGATTGTCGCTCGGAGCGAAGCGGCGGCCGATCAGGGCCGTCTCCTTGGCATAGAGGACCGTCCCGTCGCGGCGCCAGAGCATGAACGATTCGAGGCGCTTGCCGAGCGCGCCCTGGCCAAGCGTCTCGTCCAGCGCCTGCTTGACGGAATCGCTGAGCTCCTGCTCCTTGCGCAAGTCGGGAAGCAGCGGCGCAATCACGCTGTCGACATAGAGCGCCGTCGTGGCGGCCGAATTGCGGATGACGCCCTCTCTGATCTGCGCCGTCACCCAGGCGCCCACCACCAGCATGACGGCCAGCAGGCCAAAACCGCCGGCAACGACGAATTGCAAGGCAAGAGAGAGTTCGCTCCAGCGTCGCGTCCAGTTCTGCAGAATACGAATCATGAACCCCTGACCGCCCTTCAATCGAATGGCTGGACGA
>NZ_RZRR01000864.1:0-2370 GCF_003998555.1 Mesorhizobium sp. M7A.F.Ca.CA.002.09.1.1
GCGCGGCGCACCTCGATCTCCGGAGCGCTGGAGTTCGGCAATGACCTGTTCGCCGAAAGCAGCTACCAGGGCACGAAGCGGGTCATCGACATTTCGGGCGATGGCCCCAACAATCAAGGCGCGCCGGTCAACCTGACCCGCGACGATCTGATCAAGCAAGGCATCGTCATCAACGGCCTGCCGCTGATGACGCGAGGCGGTTTTTCCGGCGCCTACGAAGTCAGCAATCTCGATCGCTACTACAGCGACTGCGTCATCGGCGGACCCGGAGCCTTCATGATTCCGGTCAATGACTGGACGCAGTTTCCCGAAGCCATCCGTCGCAAGCTGGTGCTGGAACTCGCCGGCCCGGCCTCGCCGCAATGGGCGGCAGAAGAAGCCACGCATCCGCCGGTGGTATTGGCGCAGGACAAGCCCGCCACCGACTGCCTGGTCGGCGAGAAAATGTGGCGCAACCGCAGCTGGATGTTTGACAGCCGCTAGGCGACCGAAGCATTGGCAAATTGGCCGGACCGCGCTATCCAGTCGGAGGGGCCGCGGCAAAAACCGAGGAAACATCAGATGAAACGTCTAGCCATCCTGACTGCTGTCGCGTCCGTACTTTTTGCCGACGCCGCCAGCGCCCAATACAATGATGAGCCCGCCTGCATGATGTTCGAGCACGCGAATTTTCGCGGTCGGTCCATCGGTATGGGCCCCGACGATTCCGTGAACTTTCGCGGCGGCCAGTTCTGGAACGACCGTGTGTCGTCGGTGATTGTGCGCCGGGGTTGCACACTCATTGCCTATGAGGACTCCCGGATGGGTGGCCGCTCGATCGAGATCCGGCGCCGGATCCGCGATTTCGGCGGCAGCGACTGGAATGACCGTATATCGTCGGCGGAGTGCACCTGCGACGATTATTGAGGCCATTTTGGATTAGCCACGATGGATTTCTGGCGGTGGTAGCCATTGGCCGACAGCAGAGCCGGGCCTGCCGGTTGCCTCACCAAGCTGTTCATTGACAAGCCGATTGGCGTCTGTGAGACAATTCCCCAGCAAAAACAAAAGGGGAACCGACATGAACAGGATCGCCGTTCTTACCGCAACTCTGACACTTGCCGCCGGCCTGTCGGCACCGGCGATGGCTGCCACCTCGGTCACTATCGGCATCAGCGGCTGGACAGGCTTCGCGCCGCTGACGCTTGCGAAGCAGGCGGGCATCTTCGAGAAACACGGACTCGACGTGACCCTGAAAAAGGTGCCGCAAGCGAGCCGGCCGCTCGCCATCGCCAGCGGCGACCTGCAATGCGCGGCCACCACGGTGGAGACCTGGCTGGTGTGGAACGCCAGCGGCGTCACCACCAAGCAGATCTTCCAGCTCGACAAATCCTACGGCGCCGACGGCATCGTCGCCCGCAACAACATCAAGACCGTCGCCGATCTCAAGGGCAAGAACGTCGCGTCATCGGCGCCGGGCACGTCGCCCTATTTCATGCTCGCCTGGGTGCTGAACAAGAACGGCATGTCGACGAAGGACGTCACCGTCGTCAATCTGGAGCCTGATGCGGCGGCGCAAGCTTTCCTCGCCGGGCAGAACGACGCCGCCGTCACCTACGAGCCGTTCATCTCGGCGGTGCGCGACAAGTCGGACCAGGGCCATATCCTGGCGACGACGCTCGACTACCCGATGGTGCTCGACACGGTGGGCTGCACACCCGAATTCCTGAAAACCAATCCGGATGCCGCCAAGGCGCTGGCCGACAGCTATTTTGATGCACTCGACCTGATCAAGAGCGATCCGCAGAAATCCTACGAGACCATGGGTGCCGACGTGAAACAGTCGGCCAAGGAATTCGAGGATTCGGCGAAATACCTGAAATGGGCCGACCGGGCGGAGAACAAACAGTTCTTCACCAAGGAATTCCAGGACTTTTCCAAGACCGCTGGCGAACTGCTGCTGCAGATGGGACTGATCAAGGAAGCGCCCGACGTCACCACGTTGGCTGACACCAGCCCGGTTTCGAACTGATCGTTCGGCCTTTGACCATCAAGCGGCGGCGCCTGGCGCTGCCGCCTTCTCTTGGACAAAGCGCGATTTGAGCATGGGGACCATTTGAAAATGGCGACGATTTGACGATGCGCCCCTTGCATCCAGTCTCGCCGGGCATCCGAACCGTGCTCGGCATTTCCTTCTTCGTGCTTTTCGTGGCCTTCTGGGCTTGGATCACGCTAGGCGGCCACGTCAACCGCATCTTCCTCGCCGATCCGCTGTCGATGCTGCGGGATGGCTGGCGGCTTTTGGTCGAAGACCGTTTTTGGCTCGACGTTCTGATCACCATCTGGCGCGTCTTCGGCGGCTTCCTGCTTGCCTCGGTCGTCGCGGTACCG
>NZ_RZRR01000865.1:0-2354 GCF_003998555.1 Mesorhizobium sp. M7A.F.Ca.CA.002.09.1.1
TCCGGCACACTGTCCGGCGGCGAACAGCAGATGCTGGCGATGGCGCGTGCACTCTGCCTCGAACCGCAGGTGCTATTGCTCGACGAGCCGACCGAAGGACTGATGCCGTCGATGATCGCCAAGATCCGCGAGACGGTGTCGACGCTGCGTGACATGGGCGTGTCGACCATCCTGGTCGAACAACGGGTCGATGCAGTGCTTTCTGTCGCCGACCGCGTTGCTTTCGTCGAAAACGGCCGCAACCGCGAGACGGTCGATGTCGAGGAATTGCGCGCCGACCCGTCGGCGGTGCGCCGTTATGTCGGCGTGGGTTGATCAGCCGAAGAACAGAAAACCCGCTACCAAAAATGTCGGGATCAGCACCAGGCCCGACCATGCCATATAGCCAAAAAAGCCCGGCATCTTCACGCCGCGATGTCGGGCGATGGCGTAGACCATGAAATTCGGCGCATTGCCGATATAGGTGTTGGCGCCCATGAACACCGCGCCGGCCGAGATCGCGGCAAGCGTCGAAGCGAACTCCGTCATCAGGTGCCGGGGGTCACCGCCGGCAAGCTCGAAGAACACCAGATAAGTCGGCGCATTGTCGAGGAAGGATGACAGCGCCCCGGTCAGCCAGAAATAGGCGAGATCGTTGGGCTGGCCGGAGGAAGAACTCACAAGCGACACCAGCGGCGCCAGCGCACCCTCATGGCCTGCCCTGAGGATGGCGATGACCGGCACGATGCAGATGAAGATGCCGGCAAACAATTTGGCCACCTCTGCTATCGGACCCCAGTTGAAGCCATTGGCCTCGCGGTATTCCTTGCGCGAAATGACAAGTGAAACGAGGGCGAGCGCCAGGATCATGGCGTCGCGCACCAGGTTCTGCAGTTCCAGGCTGACGCCGAACACGGAGAAGCTGACGCCCGGCTTCCAAGCCGCCGATAGCAGGATGGCGCCGATCCCCCCCGCCAGCAGCGGAAGGTTGGCCAGGCCGCGCAGGCGCACCTTGGTATCCGGTGTCGGGTCCTTGATCTTCGGCGCGCCAGCCTCGCGCCGGTGCAGGATGATGTCGATCACCAGAAAAATGCCCAGCACGACACCGCCGACGAACAGCGTCTCGCGCCAGAGGTTCGTCGTCGTCCAGAAGAAGTCGACGCCGCGCAGGAAGCCGACGAACAGCGGCGGATCGCCAAGCGGCGTCAGCGAGCCGCCGATGTTGGACACCAGGAAGATGAAGAAGATGACGACATGGGCGTTGAACCGCCTGTTATCGTTGGCGCGGATGATCGGCCGGATCAGGATCATCGAGGCACCGGTCGTGCCGATCACCGAGGCCAGCAGCGCGCCGACCAGCAGCAGGCCGGCATTCACCAGCGGCGTGCCGTGAATGTTGCCGGCAAGGAGAATGCCGCCGGAAATGGTGAACAGCGCAAACAGCAGGATGATGAACGACATGTATTCGGTGAGCAACGCATGCAGCACCGCTTCGGTCGCTGTGGGGACACCGAAGGCGACCGCCAGCGGCAGGACCACCAGAGCGCCCCAAAGGGCCGCGATCTTGCCGTAGTGATGCTCCCAGACATGAAGAAACAGCAGCGGACCAGTGGCGATCGACAACAGCAGCCCGGCAAAGGGCAGCGCCCACCACAGCGACATCGAAGCGCCGGGCAGGCCGTGTTCCTCCGCCCCGAAAGCCTGTGCCGGAAACAGCACGGCCACGACGATTGCCGCCTTCGTCGCGACCCACAAAAAGCCCCTCTTGCGCCTCACGATCCGTCAGTCCGACAAAGGGTCTTCGAGCCTCACGCCGGCGTCGCGCATGCGCTGCAGCGTGGCATGGAGCGAACCGTTGAGATCGATGCCGCGGCAGGCATCCAGCCGCACTGTGGTTTTGAAGCCCTGGCTGACGGCATCCAGCGCCGAAAAGCCGACGCAGAAATCGGTCGCCAGCCCGACCAGGGTCAGCGTGTCGATGCCGCGCTCCCGGAGGTAGCCGGCAAGGCCGGTCTGGGTCGTGCGGTCGTTCTCGAAGAAGGCCGAGTAGCTGTCGATATCAGGCCGAAATCCCTTGCGAATGACGAGCTCGGCCTTGGTCCAGGCGAGGCCGGAATGGAAATCCGAGCCCAGGCTGCCCTGGATGCAGTGGTCCGGCCACAGCGTCTGCTGGCCGTACGGCATTTCGATCATGGTGAAGGGCTGCGCGCCCGGATGGCTGGAAGCAAAGCTGGAGTGACCGGCGGGATGCCAGTCCTGCGTCAGCACGACATGGTCGGTTCGCCGGATCAGGTCGTTGACCAGCGGCACGATCTCGTCGCCGCCGGCAACCGCCAGCGCGCCGCCGGGACAAAAATCGTTCTGCAGGTCGATGA
>NZ_RZRR01000866.1:0-2354 GCF_003998555.1 Mesorhizobium sp. M7A.F.Ca.CA.002.09.1.1
CCGTCGTTCTCGATCACCACGGGATGGTGCCGATGGTGGTGGCGATGGGTGGAAACGGAACCTGTCACGACAACGGTATCGCGGTGATGATGCCGGCGCCCATGGTCGTAGAACGCCACAGTACCATGGCGGCGGTGGTGCAAGCGCTGACCGTCTTCGTTGATGATCTTGACGCTGCCGTGATGTCGATGATGGGTTCTAACAACCACATCGGCTTCGGCTGCCGAAGCCACGACGGGCAGTCCAATGGAAATCGCCAACGCGCACATGATCATTGTTTTCATTGCAATTTCTCCATTTTCTTAATTAGCCCTTCATTGGATTAACTGCCCCTGATCACTTTGGTTCCGGTGGTCCGGCATCGGCCCGAACGTTCACTGGTCATCGCCGGATCTCGTCAACGACGGAACATTAGACGTGCCTGATGGTTTTATTTCTCGCAGCCGGGATCACGATTTGGTGTCTGCTGCGGATCAGTCGGCAAAGACTGGTCGGCCCGCGTTCTCCGCCAGAGGCGCGGGCTTCCCCCAGGCAACAGGAGAGAGATCATGAACAATATCATTTGGCTCGTTGGAGCTGTGGTCATCGTGATAGCGATCTTGAGCTTTTTTGGCCTCCGCTAGCCGGACGCGCGTGCCAGTTGAGATGTTTTCCGGAATCTGTCCGCGAGCGCACGTATGAAGGCATAAAGCGGCCGGTTGACCGTCTGGTTGCTGTCCAGTGCAACAGGCATCGCTGTCGGCCGGCGGGGAGACGCGAGTAATCTCGCTTGAGGGGCAGGTGGAGCGCCGAAGTCGGGATGCGCTAACTCTTTGTTTTTTCTGGTCGGAGTGGCAGGATTTGAACCTGCGACCCCCTCGTCCCGAACGAGGTGCGCTACCAGGCTGCGCTACACTCCGTGACCAGACCGCGGGCTTATAGCCGCCACACTTCGTTCCTGCAAGCGGCATGGCAGCACTTCTGTCGCATTTCATCGGCTTTCGTCGAGCATAGCCCGAAAGGCTCGGATTCCCTCCTGGGATAAACGTGGCTTAAAGCCTTCTGTGCTAAGCCGCAGTCCTCGACAACTCGTAATTTCCGCCACTCGGAGTTTTCCAGTCTTGTCCTTCAGCATCGTTGGCGACGCCCGGCCCAACAGTTTCGAGTTCGAAACCGAAGCGCTGATCAAGCCATCCGGCTTTCGAGAATATGATGCGCGCTGGTGGTTTGGCCATCCCGGCTCCGCGCAACTGCCGGAGCTCAATCTGAATGGCGTCCAGGCGCTCGGAATGGGGCTTGGCACGCTGATCCGCCGTGTCGGTGCCGGTCCCGATATCGTCACCGGGCACGATTTCCGCTCCTATTCGCTTGGCATCAAGCTGGCGCTGGTGTCCGGTTTGATGGCTGCAGGCGCTCGGGTGAGGGACATCGGACTGGCGTTGTCGCCGATGGCCTATTTCGCCCAGTTCGCACTGGACGTGCCTTCGGTCGCTATGGTCACCGCCTCGCATAACGAGAATGGCTGGACCGGCGTCAAGATGGGTGCGGCGCGGCCGCTGACTTTCGGGCCGGAAGAGATGAGCGCGCTGAAGCAGATTGTACTGGCCGGCGATTTCGATCTCGTCGGCGGCGGCTCCTACGATTTCGTTCGCGATTTTCGCGCTACTTATCTCGACGATCTGACCGAGGACAAGCGCATCACCCGAAAGCTGAAAGTGGTCGCCGCCTGCGGCAACGGCACCGCCGGCGCCTTCGCGCCGCAAGCGCTGCAGCGCATCGGCTGCGAGGTCATCCCGCTCGATGTCGAACTCGACCACACCTTTCCGCGCTACAATCCCAATCCCGAGGATATGCAGATGCTGCATGCCATCAGGGACAAGGTGCTTGAGACTGGAGCCGATGTCGGCCTTGGCTTCGACGGTGACGGCGACCGCTGCGGCGTCGTCGACAATGAGGGCAATGAGATTTTTGCCGACAAGGTCGGTGTGATGCTGGCGCGCGATATCTCCAGCCAGCATCCGGGCTCGACCTTCGTCGTCGACGTCAAGTCGACCGGCCTGTTCAACACAGACAGCGTGCTGCGCGCCAACAGCGCCGTCACCGACTACTGGAAGACCGGCCACTCCTACATCAAGCGCCGCGTCGCCGAGCTTGGCGCCGTCGCCGGTTTCGAAAAGTCGGGCCATTTCTTCTTCACCCCGCCGATCGGGCGGGGTTATGACGATGGGCTGGTCACCGCCATTGCCATCTGCCAGATGCTGGACCGCAGCCCCGGCAGTTCGATGGCCGATCTATACCGCGCGCTGCCGCTGACCTTCGGCACGCCGACCATGTCGTCGCACTGCGCGGACGATGTGAAGTATGGCGTTGTCGAG
>NZ_RZRR01000867.1:0-2349 GCF_003998555.1 Mesorhizobium sp. M7A.F.Ca.CA.002.09.1.1
AAGGTGTTTGGTTGTTCTTGCGCCAGCGCGTTGTTATATAAGCTGGCGATTGCCATAGGGTGATCGTCAAGCGCAAGATGTGGCTGCCACGCCCGGCTGAAGGTGCCGTTGCGGGCGCTGTGGAACGGGAACAGAGTGCTATTTCGACGCCGCAAGCCTGATGGCCTTTATGAGCGGGTGCGTACCTATCTTTGGCCGCGCCGCTCGTTTTCGCGCTCGCTTCAGTATTTTTCCAAGCGCATCCTGCGGCTGAAGGCCACACCGCATGCGGTGGCGGCCGGCGTTGCGGCCGGTGTCTTCGCTTCATTCTTCCCCGTCGGTTTCCATTTCATCATCGCTGCCATCCTGTGCTGGGTGATAGCCGGCAATCTGGTGGCGGCGGCGCTTGGCGCGGTTTTTTTCGGCAACCCGCTGACCTTCCCGTTGCTATGGGGCGCGTCGTGGGAAACGGGCAAGCTCATCCTGCATGACCGGTTGCCGACACATGGGCCGCCGGCGCATCTGGGCGAGATGTTGCACAACCTCTCCTTCGCGCAATTGTGGAAACCGGTCCTTGAACCGATGCTGATCGGTGCGGTTCCGCTCGGCTTGATCTTCGGGCTGCTGTTCTACGCCATCACGCGCTGGGGCATGAACGCTTTCCGCGAACAGCGGCGCAAACGCCTGGCCGAGCGCGCAAGCCGGCATGCGCAATCGTCCCATCCCGGCGCAAGCATCGGTTCCACTGCGCGATGATCATCGGCATCGGCAGCGACCTGATCGACATCAGACGCATCGAGAAATCGCTGGAGCGTCACGGCCAGCGCTTCGTCCAGAGAATCTACACCGACATCGAACAGGCGCGTTCGGACAATCGACGCGCCCGCGCGGCCTCCTATGCCAAGCGTTTCGCCGCCAAGGAGGCCTGCGCCAAGGCGCTGGGCACCGGACTGGCGCAGGGCGTGTTCTGGCGCGACATGGGTGTCGTCAACCTGCCCAGTGGCGCGCCGACCATGGCGTTGACGGGAGGAGCGCAGGCCAGGCTGGCCAAAATCCTGCCAAAGGGCTATCGGGCGGCAATCCACCTCACCATCACGGATGATTTCCCGCTCGCTCAAGCCTTTGTGATCATCGAGGCGCTGCCCGTCGAAGAAGCGCCACATTGATTGCCTCTGACGACCGGCATTGACGTTGCCCAGCGCGCGCCGAGACTCTATACCATCCAACGCACAATCGAGGACGACATGAGCGTGGCTGAAAAATCCGAGAAGAAATCCGGCGGGCTTGGCGAGACCGTCAGCGTCATCGTCCAGGCGCTTTTGCTCGCCCTGGTCATCCGCACGCTGCTGTTCCAGCCTTTTTCGATCCCGTCGGGATCGATGCGGCCGACGCTTTTGGAAGGCGACTATCTGTTCGTCACCAAATGGTCCTATGGCTATTCGCGCTATTCGCTGCCTTTCGGACCCGATATTTTTTCGGGCCGCATCTGGGGCTCCGAGCCGAAGCGCGGCGACGTGGCGGTTTTCAAATTCCCGCCTGATCCGTCCGTCGACTACATCAAGCGCGTTGTCGGCCTGCCGGGTGACAAGATCCAGGTCAAGGACGGCCAGCTTTTCATCAACGGTGTCGGCGTGCCGCGCGTGAAAACAGGCCAAATCGACAATCCCGACATCACCGAGGAATCGCGCCCGATCGATGTCTATCGCGAAACCCTGCCCAACGGCGTCAGCTACGACACGCTTGACCTGAATTCGAACTCGATCGGCGACAACACCCGCGAATTCGACGTGCCGCCCGGCCACTATTTCATGATGGGCGACAACCGGGACAATTCCGCCGACAGCCGTTTCACCGTCGGCTACGTTCCCGCGGAAAATCTGGTTGGCCGCGCCAATCTTGTCTTCTTCTCGATCGCCGGCAAGGCGAGCCCTCTCGAAATCTGGAAATGGCCGTCGCTGATGCGCGCTTCGCGCCTGTTCCACTTCGTCAATTGATGGCTTTGAAGCGCCCGACAGGCGAAACACTGGCCGGTTTGGTGAAGGCCAAGACCGGTTACGTCTTCAAGGATATCCGTTTGCTTGAGACCGCCTTGACGCATTCCAGTGCGGTCAAGGCGGCCACCAACAACCAGCGTCTTGAATTTCTTGGCGACCGCGTGCTCGGGCTTGTCGTCGCCGATATGCTTTTCGAAAAATTTCCCGATGCGCCGGAAGGTGAAATCGCGCCGCGCTTCAATGCGCTGGTCGATGCGCGGACCTGCTCCGAAATCGGCATCGAAATGCAGCTGGAGGATCTGGTCCGCGCCGATTCTGCCTTGAAGATGCGGTCGCGCGGCTCGGGCGGAAACTATCTGGCGGATGCGGTCGAAGC
>NZ_RZRR01000868.1:0-2347 GCF_003998555.1 Mesorhizobium sp. M7A.F.Ca.CA.002.09.1.1
CCTCGACGAGGCCGGCCTCGTCAAGCGCGACGCCCGTTCCAACCCGAAGAAGGCCGAGCCGGGCAAGAAGGCGCAGGAACGCGCTGCTCTTCTGAAGAAGGCGCAGGAAGATGCCGCTGCTGCCGTTGCCGCCGCCGCGGCTGCACCGGCCGAGGCGGAAGCCGCAACCGCCGAATAAGTATTTGCTCTATCGCATCCAGGAAAACGGCGGGCCATGTGCCCGCCGTTTTTTCATTCGACCCTGTCTGTAAAAGCCGCCCGGTCAATAGCCGCGCGGGCAGCGGTCAATATAGACGCGGCCACGGCTATCGCGGTAGCGGCATTCGCCACGCTCGCTCGCCCGGCCGATCAGCGCGCCGGCAACAGCGCCGACAGCACCACCGACGACGGCGCCTTCAACCGGATCGCCGGCGACGGCCGCACCGACGGCAGCGCCACCGAGGCCGCCTACGGCCGCGCCTTTTTCCGTTTGCGAACAAGCGGCGAGCGGCACCAGCAGCGCCATCAAAAGCATCGTTTTCTTCATCGTCGTTCCTCTCCGATAGGAGCCGCCTCCGCCGCCGGGCGAATCTCTAACTCGCAACTCGACGATTCGATCCCTGAGATATTGCCCGGCAAAGGGTTCAGGCTTCGAGCCGAAAGCGGTGCTTCGATCCGGATCTAACGGCTGAACGGGATCAGCGCGCGGAGCCTGGAATCGCGCAGATACAGGCCACCCCACAGGATAATGCCGAGATAGACGCCGAACAGAATGTGCGAGAACAGCGGGTTGTCGACGCGGACATTGGTGGCGATGGCGCCGCCCATATAGGCAGTAAGCAGGATGGCGCCGAGCACCGAGGTGCGCGGCAGCGCGTAGAGAGCGGTCGAGATCAGGCCGATGACGCCAAGCATGCGCGCGACATTCGGATCGGCCGGCCAGCCAAGCGGTACCATCGTCTGGATGACGATATCGAGCGGCGGCAGCTTGATGGCGCCGTCGAAGATCATGAACAGCACGATGACGCCGCTGAGCGCGCGGCCGGTCCACAAAGCGCCCGGCGAGACGGGCGCGGTTTCGGAAATGCTCATGATGGTCCCTCCTGATGGTTCTATCCCCTTCTTGCTGGGGTCGAACCAAGGACGTGGCATGGAGCGGCGATCCGACAGCGGGGCAGATTCTTTTAAGCCCGCGCGCCTTTGCCTACGAAAAATAGAACTTTTCCGCCGGGATCATCTTCGGCGGCGTTTCGCCAAGCGCCTCGAACACCGAGATTTCGCAGACACGGCAGAGGCTGTCGAGAGCGAGGTCGTTGGCTTCGGTCCCGAACGGATCCTCGAGCTCTTCCGACAGCGCGTCGAGGCCGAAGAAAGTGTAGGCGATCAGCGCGGTGAACAGCGGCGTCGCCCAACCGGTGGTCGAGATCAGGCCGATCGGCAGCAGCAGGCAGACGATATAGGCCGTGCGATGCACCAGCAGCGTGTAGGCGAACGGCAAGGGCGTACCGGCGATCCGCTCGCAGCCGGCCTGGATGGCCGCGACCGACGCGAGCCTCTCATCGAGGATACGAAAGCCGATCGTGTCGACGTCGCCCGCCAGGCGCTGCGCATTGGCACGCCGGCCCATGCGCCTGACCATCTCATCCGCCGGATTGGAAAAGGCTGCTGCCTTGTCCGCCTCCGCGTCGATGAAGGCACGGGCATCCTTCATGCTGTCGATCTTGCGCAACTGCCCGCGCAGGAAATGACAGAAGGCGAGCGCTTCCATCAGCAGGGCGCGCTGTTCGGTCTGGTCCGGGATGAGGCTGGTGGTGGCGCGTGCCAGGTTGCGCATTTCGAAGACCAGCGCGCCCCACAGCTTGCGCGCCTCCCACCAACGGTCGTAGGCGGCGTTGTTGCGGAACGAGAGATAGATCGACAATGTCACGCCGACCAGGCCGAAAGGCGTGATGTTGAAGACGCTGAAATCAAGCTGGAACCGGCGCGCCGCGGCCAGGATGATCGCGGAATAAAGCGCGAAGCCCAATATTTGCGGCAGAATGCGTGGCACGACCGAACCGCGCATGATGAAGAACAGCTGCAGGAATGTGGGGCGCGGGCGAACGATCATCGAAGGCCTTTCACGGACCGGCACTGGCCCTCAGCTTCTCTATTGTGCGATGCGACAGCTCTGCAAGCCCAGCCGCCAGCGACATCGCCATGTCGTCCTTGCAGCGCCTGGACTATCGGCACGCGCCGGTCGCGGATATTGAAGAGCACGTGGGCTGCGGCCCGTTTTTTGCAGGCGAGGGAAGACAGATGGCCGGCGAAACCGATCTCAAGACACTGCTGGCGTCGATGACACCGGAGCTGCTCGCCGGCGCCTATG
>NZ_RZRR01000869.1:0-2342 GCF_003998555.1 Mesorhizobium sp. M7A.F.Ca.CA.002.09.1.1
AGCGTCCTTTGCGCGTCCGAAGGGACGCGCGGCGCCGTAGGCGTCGATCTTCGCGCCGACGAGCCGCATTGTCATTGAAAGATATGTTGTGGTCACTTCAGCGATCGACAGCCGTTCGCCCGGCCGAAACCAGACGATGACGCCGGTCATCATCTGGATCAGCGCCATGGCGGTCAGCCCGGTGTCGTCGATGCTGAAGGTGCCCGTCTCGGCGCCGTCGCGCAGGATGGTGCGCAGCTCCTTCTCGTAGGCAGTGCGCATGCGCAGGATCTGCGTCAGCCTTTCCGGCGACAGGCTGCGCAATTCCATGTTCGACACATGCGTGGCGTGCCGTCGCTCGATGTGGAAAGTGATGTGGTTTTCGACATAGGCCGAAAGCCGCTGCACGGGATCCGCATTAACCGGGCGAGCTGTTTCCCACGCTTCGGTCAAACCTTCCATGTGCTCGCGCATCAGCGTGAACAGAAGCTCTTCCTTGGTCGGAAAGTAGCGGTAGAGTGCGGCCGCCTGTACGCCGACCTCGGCGGCGAGCTGTCGCATCGACATCGCCTCGTAGCCAAAACGCGCGATCAGATTGACCGCCGCCTCACGAATGGTCGCTTCGGTCTTTTCGCCATCAGACCCGGCGGTGCGTGCCATGTCAGCTCCTCTGCGGAGCAATAATAAAACGAACGTTTAATTAATTCAAGGCGCTCAATCCAAATCCGCCTTCATGCCACGATTCTGAACCCAACAGAGGCGTTGTCTGCCTCCAACTCCTCGACGTCGACCTTGGAAACCAAAGCCCCGGCCGGCCCTTTCCAGAGGCGCTCGATCATTGTCGAGACCTCCTCATCGAGGCCTGCGATCTCGGCCGTTACGGACCCGTCCGCTTCATTGCAAACCCAGCCCGCAAGACCAAGGCCCGTGGCCTCATCCCGGGCCCAGGCTCTGAAGCCGACGCCTTGCACGTTACCGTAGACGCGTGCGTGCACTTTCCTGCGATGACCAGCCATGAATCTCTCCAAGCCTGTCTCGTTTTGAATCTGGCGCACGGCCTGAGGAATGCAACCTGCGCGCGGACGCAATAGCTGGGCCTTCCGGCTTTAGCTGGCCTTCTGGCCTTGAATTTAATTGACTCAGTCCACTAATTTAGGAAAATGGAACTGCTTTATTAGGAGCTGGCCGCAAATGTTGGACGAACGCAACGCATTGGTGGCCGATGTCCGGCGCTTCAATCGCTTCTACACGCGCACTGTCGGCCTTCTCGACGAGACGCTGACACAAAGTGCATTCACTTTGACCGAGGCGCGCGTGCTGTTCGAACTGGGTCACCGCAGCAACCCGGCTTCCGCCGAAATCGCCGGCGAGCGAGGTTTCCTGGTTGGGGCTTTTCGGCTCGAGAATGGCCCGGCGGCCTCCGAAATATCGAGACAATTGCGTGTCGATGCCGCCTATCTGACGCGGATCCTGCGCAAGTTCGCGGGCCAGGGGCTGACCGAGGCCAGAACGGACCCGGCTGACCGGCGCCGAAGGGTCCTCTCGCTGACCGCAAGGGGCGAGGCAGCGCTTGCCAGGCTGCAGGCGGCGGCCGATCGGGATACGGCGCGGCTGATCGAAAGCGTACCCGACGACAGGTTGCATGAACTGCGCAGCGCCTTGCGCAAGGCGGGGGAATTGCTGGGTGATCCCACCCGTGAAAGCGGCGAGGTGACGTTGCGGCCGCACCGCGTCGGCGATGTCGGCTGGGTCGTGCAGCGCCAGGCCCAACTTTATGCCGAGGAATATGGCTGGACGATCGAGTTCGAGGCCATGCTCGCCGAGATCGGCGCCGATTTCATTCGCAATTTCGTGCCCGGCCGCGATTTCTGCTGGATCGCCGAGCGCGGTGGTCAGCCGGTCGGCGCGGTGTTCCTGGTTCATCAGGATGATAAGGTGGCCAAGCTGAGAATGCTGCATGTCGAGGCGTCGGCGCGCGGCTTCGGCATCGGCAAACGACTGGTGGCGGAATGCGTGAACCAGGCCCGGGCTTGCGGCTACGCCAAGCTAGTTCTGTGGACCAACGACATCCTCGTTGCGGCGCGCGCGATCTACGAACGTGCCGGCTTCAGGCTGGTCTCGCAGGAGCACCACCGCAGCTTCGGCAAGGATCTGACCGGCCAGACCTGGGAAATGGATTTGTAGGCGGCTTTTGCTGCCGGTTGCGCGCCAGCGGTATCCTAATTACCCCGCGCTGCCGCCAAAGCACCGGGAAGTTCCTCGGCAAAAATGTCGAGCTCGTGATCGAGGCCGACGCTGACGCGGATGCAGCGGTCGAGCCGTGGCACCATCGGCTTGCGGATGAAGACGTCGCGTGACAGCAG
>NZ_RZRR01000870.1:0-2341 GCF_003998555.1 Mesorhizobium sp. M7A.F.Ca.CA.002.09.1.1
GAGCAGCATCACGGCCAGGAAGGCGATGTGGCCGGCCAGGATCTGCCATTCCGGATTGAGCGCGGCGCCAAACGTTTGCGCCACCCCGATGATGATCCCGCCGGCAAGCGTCCCCCACAGGCTGCCGAGGCCGCCGATGATCACCGCCTCGAAGGCATAGATCAGCCGCGCCGGTCCGATCGAAGGATCGAAGTTCGCGCGCATGCCGAGATAGAGCGCCGCCAGCGTCACCACGACCATGGCGATCCCGGTGGCGATCGCGAAAATCCGCTTCGGCTCTATCCCCATCAGCCCCGCCGTCACGGCGTCGTCCGAGGTGGCGCGGAAGGCACGGCCGAGGGCGGTGTGGTAAAAGAGCGCGTTGAGCGCAATGATCGTCACGATCGCCGAGGCAAAGGTCATCAACGGCATGATCCCAACCGTGACCAGCCCTAGATCGAGCGATGCCCCTTCCAACGCGCCCACCGGAATGCGGCGGCTGTCGGCGGAGAAGGCCTCGAGCAGGCCGTTCTGCAAGGCGACCGACAGGCCGAACGTGACCAGAAGCGGCGGCAGGATGTCCTTGCCCAGCACGCGGTTCAGGACGGCGGCCTGCAGCAGCCAGCCGAGCCCGAACATCACGGGCATGGCAATCAGGGCAGCGATCCAGGGCGACAAGCCGAGCAGCGTGACGCCCATCAAAACCAGATAAGCGGCAAGAATGATGAGGTCGCCATGGGCTAGGTTCACCAGCCGCATGATGCCGAAGACGAGGCTCAACCCTGCTGCAAACAGGGCATAGAGCCCGCCCAGCAGAATCCCTTGCACGAGGGTGTCCAGCCAGATCATCGCCGCGCCACCTCGATCAGGCCACAAGGGTGCTGTGCGAGCAGACGACCGAGCCTTGGTTCCCGCGTCATGCCGCCACTCCGAAATAGGCAGAGTGGATATCTTCGCGCGTGACCTCGGCCGCCCTGGCGGCCAGCGTGGCGCGACCCTCCATCATGCAGTAGACGCGGTCGGCCACTGCCAGCGCCTTGCCGATATCCTGCTCCACCAGCACGATCGCGGCGCCGCCTTGGCGGATCCTGGGAAGTGCTGCGTAGATATCGCGGATGACGACGGGCGCGAGGCCGAGGCTGATCTCGTCGCAAAGCAGCAATTCGGGGTTCGACATCAGCGCCCGGCCGATCGCCACCATCTGCTGCTGGCCACCCGAGAGCGCGGTACCGGGGCTCTTGCGCCGCTCGCCCAGGATCGGGAAAAGGTCATAGACCGCGTCGAGGCTCCACGGCCCCTGCACCTTACGCGCCTGCCCGCCGACCAGCAGATTTTCCTCGACGGTGAGCGAAGGGAACAGCCGGCGCCCCTCCGGCACCATGGCGATGCCGCGCTTCATGATCTCGGCCGAAGACAGCGCGCCGATCGGCTCGCCCCTGTGCAGCACCATGCCGGGCGCGTTGCCGATCACGCCGGTGATCGAGCGCATCAGCGTGGATTTGCCGGCGCCGTTGGCGCCGATGATCGCCACGCATTCGCCCGCGGCCACGGTGATATCCACACCGAACAGTGCCCGGAACTGGCCGTAATTCGCGGTGAGGCCGCGCGTTTCCAGCATCAGACCTCGAGCCCCAGATAGATTTCGCGAACCGCCTTCGAGGCCATGATCTCATCAGGCGCGCCGATCCCGATCACGCGCCCGAAATCCAGCACGAGGAGCCGCTCGACCACCGAATTCAGGGCATGCAGCACATGCTCGATCCAGATGATGGTGGTCCCCCTCGCGTGGATGGCTCTGATCGTCGCGACCAGGGCCTTGCATTCGCCCTCCGTCAGACCGCCCGCGATCTCGTCCAGAAGCAGAAGTTCGGGGCCTGTCGCCAAGGCGCGGGCGAGTTCCAGGCGCTTGCGGTCGAGAAGGCTCAACGAGCCGGCCACGAAATTGGCTTTCCTGAGGAGCTCCGTCGCCTCGAGGATACCAGCGCAATCCTCGACCATCTCGGCCTCGCGTCCGCCGCGGCCGAAGGCGGCGGCGGTCAAGAGATTCTCGAACACGGTCAGCCCCTCGAAAGGCTGCGGAATCTGGAAGCTGCGGCCGACGCCCATGCGCACCCGCTCCATGGCCGGAGCGCGGGTCACGTCGCGGCCGAGGAATTCGATGCGGCCCTCATTTGCAAACAAGTTTCCGGTGATCAGGTTGAAGAGCGTCGATTTTCCCGCGCCGTTCGGGCCTATAATGCCCAGCGCTTCGCCGCGCGGCACGCTGACGGTCACGGAATCCGCAACCTTCAGGGCGCCGAAGGACTTCGAAACGTTTTCCAGCCTGAGTATCATCACAGTCATCCTTGGGTCGCGCCGAACG
>NZ_RZRR01000086.1:0-10385 GCF_003998555.1 Mesorhizobium sp. M7A.F.Ca.CA.002.09.1.1
TCTCGTGGCGGCGCCCGGCCCAGTCGGTCCAGGCGATCGGCAATTCGATCGTCTGTTCGAAGGCGACATGGGCGAGTTCGGCGGCGATCCTGCGGATCGTGTCGGCGGCAATGCCGCAGCGCTCGGCGACCGAGTCCGGTGCGTAACTCTCATCGAGGTAGCGGTCGGCGATCAGCTGGAACACCGGGACGCAGCGGCGCCCGCCGATCGTGAAGCTGCCGGTCAGCGCCGGTTTCGCACCGGCATCGGCGGCGCTGACCGGTGTCTTCGCCACCCTGTCCCAAGCCAGCGGATTGCCGTCGGCATCGCGCACGAACAGCCCGTCATCGGCAGCACCTGGCTCCTGCACGACGAGAACATGGGCATTGGTGTAGCGCAGCAGATACTCGAGATCGACGCGACCCGCCTTGAGCAATTCGTGGATGAGGGCGAACACGAACAGGCCGTCTGTTCCGGGCCGGATGCCGATCCAGTCATCGGCAATGGCATTGTAGCCGGTGCGGCACGGATTGATCGAGACGACCTTGGCGCCGCGCGCCTTGAGCTTGCCGAGACCGATCTTGATCGGGTTGGAATCGTGATCCTCGGCGACACCGAATAGCATGAAATACCGGGTGTTGTCCCAGTCGGGCTCGCCGAACTCCCAGAACGAACCGCCGATCGTATAGAGGCCGCCGGCCGCCATGTTGACCGAACAGAAGCCGCCATGGGCGGCGAAGTTCGGCGTACCGAACTGGCTCGCCCACCAGCCGGTCAGCGACTGCGACTGGTCGCGGCCGGTGAAGAAGGCGAGTTTCCTGGGGTCGGTCCGGCGGATGTTCGACAGCCGTTCCGTAGCGATAGAAAACGCCTCCTCCCACTCGATCTCGCGGAACTCGCCGGAGCCGCGCGGGCCGGCGCGCAGCAATGGCTTCTTCAGCCTTGCCGGGCTGTAATGCTGCATGATGCCGGAGCTGCCCTTGCCGCAGATCACGCCGCGATTGACCGGGTGGTCCTTGTTGCCGTTGATGTAGCGGACCTTGCCATCCTTGATGTGTACATCGATTCCGCAGCGGCAGGCGCACATGTAGCAGGTCGTCTTGGCGATGCTGTCGGAAACGGCAGGCGAGGTGTCGACGCCGTCGCCTTCATCGGGCGCTCGCGTGTCGGCAAGCGGGCGTTGCGATGGTGCCGAATTCGCGCCGCGCGGCGGTCCCTGCATCATGATCCGGTGGCGCCTGTACGGCGCATGGATTTGGCCCGCGTCTTCGGCCCGGGGCCGCGCATATAGTGCTCTTCCGGGTGATAGCGATCGCCGGCCAGCCGCCGCCTTAAGCCGCGGGTCCAATGCGCAAGCAGGGATCTGAGCCGCCCGATCATTCTGCTCTCTGCGATCTTTCGGCGAATTTTTTCTAACTTCGCCGGAAAACTTAGAATAAAGGTATCGATCTGTCTAATCAGTTGTTCTTGTAAATTCGATCGATATTGGTTCTTAATGTGGACATGACCCTGGATCAGTTGCGGATTTTCGTCGCCGTCGCCGAGCGCGGCCACATGACCAAGGCGGCGGAACTGCTGGGCATTTCGCAGTCGGCGGCATCGGCGGCCATCCGGGCGCTTGAAGAACAGCACGGCGTCCACCTGTTCAACCGGGTCGGCCGCAACATCGAGCTTGCCCAGACCGGCCACCGGTTCCTGCCGGAGGCCAAGGCCGTGCTCGAACGGGCCGCCGCCGCCCGCAATGTGCTGGAGCATGTCTCGCAGACCGTCACCGGCAGCCTCTCGATCGCCGCCAGCCAGACCATCGCCAGCTACTGGCTGCCGCGCCGGCTGGCTTCCTTCCATGAAGCCTATCCGGCCGTCAGGCTGAGCGTCTCCATCGGCAACACCAGGCAGGTTGAGGCCAATGTCCTCGATGGCGCGGCGGATCTCGGCCTGGTCGAGGGGCGCACCGAGTCCGACATCCTGCGCCGCACCAAGGTCGACGTCGACAGGCTGATGCTGGTGGTTGCCAGCACGCATCCGGAGATCGCCGAAGTTGCGCCCGGCCACTCCGACATCAAGGACCTGCGCTGGATCATCCGCGAGGGCGGTTCGGGCACACGCGAAGTGCTGGAGGATCTGGCGCGCCACGAAGGCATTTCGCTCGCCGACTTGCAGATTTTTTTGGTGCTGCCGAGCAACGAGGCTATCCGCCAGGCGGTCGAGGCGGGAGCCGGCGCCACCATCATTTCGGAGCTTGTCGTGGCCCGCGCCGTGGCTGAAGGCAGTCTCAGATCCGTGCCGCTCGAATTGCCGAAACGCGACTTCGCCATGATCACCCATCGCGATCGCCAGGCAAGCCTGGCCCAGATGGCGCTTAAGGCGCATCTCGACGGCAAGGCGGATGCCCCGTCGGCGGGCTAGAGTATCAGAGTTTGCGGCTTTGCCGTTGGCTCGGAGGTCTTGGTACTTTGTATCGAGTGGCTGATTGAAACGCCTCACCACGACCTTCCTCCCCAGATGGGCTCGCTAGCGCTGTCCGCCTCGACGCCCAGCCGTCACTCTGGCAATCCGGCGTCCCGCAGCGCGCTTCCCAGAGTCTCCGCGAGCGCTGGCGCACAGCGCACGCCAGCAAATTGGCGGCTGTAGCGGAAGCCCGGCTGAAGCTCGCGCACGCGCGCGGCGGCGGCCCTCGCTTCGTCCAGCCGGCCGAGTTTGGCGAGCGCAGCGGTCAGTTGCACGTAGGTGATGCTGTGTGCCGGATTGGCTTGAACGGACTTGTAGGCTGCGCGACAAGCTTCTTCGTAACGCCCGCGCAGCAAATGGCTCATTGCTTGGGCGTCAAACGCGGCCCAAGCCCACGAATCGAACGGGCTTAGCCGGATACCCTTCTCGCTCCATTCTATCGCGCGCTCTGCTTCGCCGGCCCATCCGAGAACGACGCTGCCAAGAATGTAAGTCAGCGCCGATGACGGGCTAATGGCGAGGGCTGCGTCTAATGCCGTGAATGCAGCGGCGCGATCATGCACGAGATCGTATGCGTCGAGACTCTCTGGGCGCTTCCGCCTGACACGTTCAATTTCCGCTTTTCGCAAGCTTGGAGCAATCGCGCCCACCGCTGATAGCGCGATTTCGTCCTGAAGCGCGAAAATGTCCTCCGAACTGCGGTCGTAGCGCTCGGCCCACACGTGCGCGCCGGTCGATGCATCGATCATCTGAGCGGTTACGCGCACACTACCGCCAGCTTTGCGCACGCTGCCTTCGAGGACATATCGTACGCCAAGCTCGCTGCCGACCTGCTTCACGTCCACGGCGCGGCCTTTGTAAGCGAAGGTCGAGTTTCGCGCGATAACGAAAAGCCATTTTATGCGTGCCAGGCCGGTGATGATGTCATCGACCATTCCATCGGCGAAGTACTCCTGTTGCGGATCTCCGCTCAAGTTCGAGAACGGCAGGACCGCCACGGAAGGCTTCTCAGGCAAGGTCGGCGCCGACGCGGTGCGGGCGGCTGCAAAACGATCAGGGACACTCGTCGCAACAGCCGGTCCTACATAGCGATAGCCTCGGCGCGGCAGTGTTTCGATCCAGCTCTCAGCATCCGCTGCGTCGGCCAATACCCGGCGCAAGGCCGCGATCTGGACCGTCAGGTTGTTGTCGGCAACCGCCAATTTGCCCCAGCCGGCTTCGACCAGCGCGTCTTTGGATACCGGTACGCCCGCGTTTTGGAGCAGCAAACGCAGAAGCGAAACGGCGCGTTGCCCAAGCATGGTTGGCTCGGTGCCGTGATACAAAATGCCCGCCACCTGATCGAGACGGAACGGGCCAAACTGATAAAGGTCGCCTCCGATTGTCATCCAACGCTTTTAGCAAATTTTTGGGAACGAATTCACGACTTTCCCGGCATCGACGGCCAATGTCGCACAGGTGCTTGCCGGAAGTAAGCACCCAGTCAAAGGAGGATCCTATGAGCGCCAATGCCATTATTCGCATGCCCGACGAGAAGAAGGGGATCATGCTGCGTGGTCAACCTATGGTCTTCCTCGTCACCGGCGAAAACACCAAGCACACGAGCATGTTCGACTGGACGATCCCAGCGGGATTCGCCACCGGACGGCATGTTCACCGTGTGCAGGAAGAGACGTTCTACCTGCTCGAAGGCGAGTGTGCGTGGCATGTCGGCGACAAGACGGTTCGCGCAACGCCCGGAACCTATCTGTTCATTCCACCGGGAGTGCCGCACGACATCACGAATGTCAGTGAGAGACCCGCCCGCGTGCTGATGACCGTCTCTCCGCCTGGCCACGAACGCTACTTCGAAGAACTTGCCAAACTCGCGGCGCAGGGTGCGCCGGACCCAAAAGCCCTCGCTGAGCTGCGGAACCGCTACGATACTGACCAGCTCTCGACTTTGACGACACGCGGGTAGGCATCTGTCACGGCGGCCCCACGACAGCTTCTGGCCCATTGCGACATATCGCGCTGGCGCACGAGCTTGGTCGCTATCGGCGCAAAGCGGACGTGATCTTCATCGCATCACGCCGAAGGTTATGGGTACACGACCTGGCCTAAAGCGGATCAGTAATCTCTGAAAAGCTGGACCGCTCGAAGAAAGCCTCAGCCGAACTTGCGTTGCGCATCCAGCGCCAGGCCAAGTCCGACCGAGCCGAACATGTCGCCTTCGATGACGGATGCCTGCGGCACCAGCGACAGGATCTCTCGTTTGGCCAGCGGGATCGCGGTCGATCCGCCGGTCAGGAACACCGCGGTGATGTCGGACGGCTTCACCTCAGCGTCCCTGATAGTCTGCCCGACCGTTGCGGTGACCCGCTCGATGTCCCTGGCAATCGTCGCGTCGAGCCCGCTGCGCGTGATTTCGGCGGTGAACTCCGCACCCGGCAGCTTCACAGCGACCTCTGCGGATGACCTGTCGGTCAGCTCTATCTTGGCCTTCTCGACACGTGCGGCCAGCGCGTGTCCGTAGCGGTGTTCGACGACGTGGATGAAACGGTCGACGAGGTCGGCGCGCTCGGCCTCGTAGCGGATCTGGCGCAGATGCGTCATCGCCTTGGCGGTGTAGACCAGGTTGATGCGCTGCCATGTGGCGAGGTCGATGAAATAGCTTGCCGGCAGGTTGCGCTTGCCGTCCTTGGTCGGCGTCAAATAGCCGAGCTGCGGCATGACATGGGCGATGCTCAGCAGCCGATCGAAATCCGTACCGCCGATATGGACGCCCCGGCTGGCCAGGATGTCGTCCTTGCGGTCGAGCGAACGGGAGCGCTGCGGCGAGACCCGCACGATCGAGAAGTCCGACGTGCCGCCGCCCATATCGATGATCAGCGCCAGTTCCTCGCGTGTCACCTTCTGCTCGTAGTCGAGCGCCGCCGCGATCGGCTCGAACTGGAAAGCGATGTGCTTGAAGCCCTGGGCACGTGCGGCGTTCTCGAGTTCGCTTTGCGCCTTCGCGTCGGCCTCGGCATCGTCATCGACGAATTGCACCGGCCGGCCAAGAACGACGGTCTCGACCGTATCGCCGGCATCGGCTTCCAGCCTCTTCTTGAGATGGCCAAGAAACATGCCGACGATCTCCATGAAGCCGATCGACCGCGATTTGATGCGGGTCTTTTCATGGGCCAGCGAACTGCCGAGCACGCTCTTCAGCGAACGCATCAGCCGGCCTTCGATGCTGTCGGTGTAATTGGCGATGGCCTGGCGGCCAAAGCAGGTGCGGTTGTCCTCGAAGTTGAAGAACACGGCACTGGGCAGCGTGACCTGGCCGTTCTCCAGCGCGACGAGGCGCGGCTGCCCGTTGCGGACCACGCCCACGGTGGAGTTCGAAGTGCCGAAGTCGATGCCGCCGAAGGCTGGTCGCATGACAAGTTCCTGCATTTGTCGTCGGCGAGCCGACAGGCGCCATGAGAAATCGCGCGCTGTCCGGGGACGGGCTGCTCTGCCGAACCGAATTGTTTGTGTCTGCCATTTGGCTGGGGAGCGCGATCTACCGCATGCCTCGGCAAAGGGAAACCACTTTTCGGGGAAAATCCTAATCTCGCCGGAAGATCAGCCTTCCGAGCCAGCCGGTCAGCATGGCCAGCGATATCGCGAAGACGCCGTAGAGGAAGGAATAATTGTGGGCGACACGGAAGATCGACTGCTCGAAACCGGATTTGCGGATTTCGAGCTGGGCCGAGCTTTCCTTGATGAACAGACCGCTCTTGAACAGGAACGCGCGGGCTTTGTGGGTTCCAACCGGCACATTCGGCGCCAGCCTGACGGTGGCGCGGAAAAGGTTCTGCGACAGGAATTGCACGCCGCCGACATTCTCGCTGTAGAGGCCGGTCGCTGACTTGCGCTCCCGCAGTGCTGCCGTGAACTCCTCGATCGTCGCCGGGCTGTCGCCGGCATCGGCGGGCTGCATATAGAGGTTGGAGGCGCCGAGCGACAGCTGCTTGTAGCTGTTGGGTTCGGTGATGTCCTGCAGCGGCCGCGTCGTCGCCACCGAATAGGAGACCGGCACGTTTTCGAAGGTCTCAGAGTCCAGATTGACCCAGACGCCGAGCACCCTGTCCTTGCGGCGCACCACCACCGGTTTGGGCGGACCTTCGAGCACGACGATGACGTCGTAGCGGCCCTGGCGCGCGACGAGTGGATCCGGGTTTTCCAGCGAACCGAAGATGGTCAGATCGGCCCCGGAAAAACCGGCGGTGATCGAGACGTTGTCGGTGGAGAGACCGATCTGGATGCCTTCGGTCAGCGGGACCTGTGCCTTCGCCGGCACGGCGGCCGCAAGCAGCGACAGGACAATGGCGGTTGCGAATGTGCTGCGAGCCTTCATCAGTTGAGGCCCGCGGCAGACAGCGAATAGAGGTTGGGCGGGGTGACGAAAAGATCGATCGCCAATCGTATCGCCACCGCCAGCACCAGCAGTGCCAGCAAGGCCCTGAGCTGCTCGCCGCGCAGCCTCTGGCCGGCCTTGGCACCGTACTGCGCGCCGGCGACGCCGCCCGCCATCAACAGGAAGGCCAGCACGACATCGACTGTCTGGTTGGTGGTGGCGTGGACCAGCGTCGTATAGGCGGAGGTGAAGATGATCTGGAACAGCGAGGTGCCGATGACGACATTGGTCGGCACTTTCAGCAGATAGATCAGTGCCGGCACCATGATGAAGCCGCCGCCGACGCCCATGATCGACGACAGGAAGCCGATGCCGGCGCCAAGCCCAAGTACGGGGATGACGCTGACGAACAGTTTTGACGCCCTGAAGCGCATCTTCAGCGGCAAGCGGTGGATCCAGTTGTGCTGGCCGGATTTCTTCAGCACCGGCGCCGCACCGCTGCGCGTCGCGCGCAGCGCATTGACGCTTTCGACCAGCATCAGCCCGCCGACGGTGCCGAGCAGCACGACGTAGAGCAGCGAGATGAACAGGTCGAGCTGGCCGAGCCTGCGCAGGAAGGCGAAGACGTAGATGCCGCCGGTGGAACCGACAATGCCGCCGGCCAGCAACACCCCGCCGAGCTTGAGGTCGAGCGTACCGCGCTTCATGTGCGAAAGGACGCCGGAGACGGAGGAGGCGATGACCTGGTTGGCGCCAGTGGCGACAGCGATCGCCGGAGGGATGTTGTAGAAGATCAAGAGCGGCGTGATGAGGAAGCCGCCGCCGACGCCGAACATGCCCGACAGGAAACCCACCGCCGCGCCCATGGCCAGCAGGACGAAGATATTGACGGAAATTTCCGCGATCGGAAGATAGATGCCCACCCGTCAGTCTCGATCAGTTCTGCCTGTCGGCGAATGCAACCGTTGCGGGCATCTTGGACCGACAAGCCAATTCGTTCTTGCGCCGGAGGTGCTGCGAAGTCAAACCGCGCTACGCCGCCGAAACAAAAAACATCTCAATCAGTTAACAGGCGAATGTGTGGCAAGGGCGTCGTGGAAGCGACGCCTCTGCCGTTATTTGCGCGCCAGCAGTGCCTTCACCAGGTTTTCGTCGACTTCGCCGGTCGCCGCCATCTTGTTGTCGGTCTGGAAAGCCATGATCGCGGTCTTCGTTTTCTGGCCCATCTTGCCGTCGGCGCCGCCGGCGTCGTAGCCGTTCTTGTTGAGAATGCGCTGGATGTTCTGGACGGCCTTCTTCATGTCGATGCTGGCGGTCGTCTGCGGCGCGCCGTCCTGCCAGGACTCGGGAATGTCGGCCGAGTTGGCTGCCGCATCCAGCGGCTTGGCCTTCCACAGCTCGGTCGCGGCGCGGGCGCGCTCGAGCTGCTCGGGCCGCAGCGCATTGGCGATCTCGTCACGCTTGGCCGCCGCATCCTTGTCGCCTGTCTTGGCGACGAGCGCGAACCATTTGTAGGACTCCTCGAGGTTCTGCTTCATGCCGACGCCCTTGGCGGCGAGGATGCCGAGATTGAACTGGCTGTCCTTGACGCCGACGTCGGCCGCCGCCTGGAACCAGTGCGCGGCCGATTCATTGTCGGTCACGCCGTCAGCCGCCATGGCAAACAGCACGGCCAGATTGTGCATGCCGCTGGCGTTGCCCTGTGCCGCGGAAAGCTGGTACCAGGTCTTCGCCTTCTTGATGTCGCGCGCGACGCCGATGCCCTTTTCGTAGAAATTTCCGATACGGTATTCGGCCGGCGCGAAGCCGAGTTCCGCCGATTTCTCGTACCATTTGGCCGCTGCCGCCATGTCTTCCTTGACGCCGCGCGACTCGGCATAGCGCGAGCCGATTTCGAACAGCGCCTTGGCGTCGCCGCTGGCAGCGGCATCACGCAAGGCGGCCGGGCCGGCGTCAGCGGGAATGTCGAATTTTGCCGTCGTCGCCGGCGAAGCGTCCACCGGCGGAACCGCGCCCGTGGTGTCCTTGGCGGTGGTCGGCTCTGTCGCCATAGGCTGGATGCCGGTGGCGGTATCGGTATCGGCAGGTTCGGCGGCGACCGGAACGGTCGAGGCCGGCGCAGCCGAAGCTGTCGTCGTCTCGGACGCCGCTGGGTTTGCATCGGCCGATGTAGCCAAGGCGACGGGGGCGGGAACCGGTTCTGCGATCGGCGCGGCACCCATCGACGGCTCGGCGCCTGACGGCGTGGCAATCATGCTTTGCGCGGCCATGTCGTCCTTGGTTGCCGGTGCGGATGGCTCGGCCTGTCTGACGGCATGGTCCGGCGCGCTTTCCACTGCCGCGGGCTGCGCGTCCGTCTTTGGCTGGCTCGCGGCATCGAGCGAGGCGGTTTGCATCGGCTGCGAGGCGACGATCGGCACGACATCGTTGCTCGCCACCTGGGCCGGATCGGCGAAAAAGGCCTTGCCCAGTTGCAGGGCGCCCAGCGCCAGCAGGATCGCGGTTGTCCCCATCAGGATCGGCTTGCGCCGTGCCTTGAGCAGGTCGCCGATCCGCAGTGCCTTCACCGGTCCGGTCACCGTCGACTGGCGCTTCAGCGCATCGGCCTCGGCGGCCGCGGCCTGCGCCGCGCGCCGGGCAGCGGCGATGAAATCCGATTTCGCGGCATCGGTGTCGCTGGGCTTGGCCGGCTGGCCGCGCTCGTCACGCACGCGCTTCATGATGGCATTGAGGTCAGGTGCGCCGGAGCCGGGCTCCAGCGGCCGGTTGGCCATTTTCGGATCGAGCGGCTCGTCGAGATCGACGCTCGGTATTGGGGCACTCGGCGCTGAGCCGGCCAGTGGCGGGATATCCGCCTCCTTCTTGCCCTTGAAGGCGCGGGCCAGCCCGCCGAACAACGATTTGCGGCCGCCGGCCTGTCCGCCTTTCTCGGCGATCGTGTCCGAACCGAGCGCGGCCATGGCCGCCGCCGCGGCAGCCTCGGCCGGCGTGCGCGTGCCAATACCAATACCGAGGTCGCTACGCATACCCAGGTCGCCGCGTGCACCCGGCTCATTGCGCAGGATGGCGGCGGCACGGCCATCGAGATCTGCCATGTCCCCAGTCAATGGCAGGGGCTGATCGATATCCATCGACGGCGCGTCGACGGCCATTTTGGGTCGGCGCACGCCGCGCCAGTTGCTCGGCTCGGCCGGTGCCGCATCCAGCAATTCGCTCATCGCCTCGACCGGCTCGCCGGGTTCGAGCGAACCCAGCCGGTCGACGATCTTGAGCAACGTATCGTGGATGGCCTCGAACGTTCTCGAATTGCGTTCGTCGGAGCGCCGCGTCAGTGTTTCAAGCGTCTTCAAATCCTGGGCGAGGCCGGAAACCGCGGTCGCATTGGCGCTCGAACCGGCCAGCGATTGCACTGCGTTCTCGGCCGCTTCGCGCGCCGCGCCGAGAATGGAATCGCGGGTTCCTGCGAGCGACTTTTCAATTTCGTTGAGACGCGGGCTGATGTCCTCGAATTCCGGCAGCGGGGTGCTGGGCTTGGAAAGATGAGCCGACAGGCCGGCAACCTGTGCTTCCAGGCTGCGGATCAGCGCCGGAT